>JAYVZM010000242.1:0-11248 GCA_043783345.1 Verrucomicrobiota bacterium | reverse complement strand
GTCGAGGATGGTGAAGTTCTTCGGGAGCTGGATGGCCTCCCCGTAGATGCGGAGGGCGCGGTTGCCGAGGGAGTGGAAGGTGCCGCCCCAGAAGCGGGCGGGCTCGATGCCGGTGAGGTCCTGGACGCGATGGAGCATTTCCTTGGCGGCCTTGTTGGTGAAGGTGAGGAGGAGGATTTCGCCCGGCCGGACGCCCTGGGAGAGGAGGTAGGCCACGCGGTAGGTGAGCGTGCGGGTCTTGCCCGAGCCGGCGCCGGCGAGGACGAGCAGGGGGCCCGGCGGCGCGGTGACGGCCTTGAACTGGTCGTCGTTGAGCAGCGCCTTGAAATCGATCGGCGGGATCGGGTAGGCGTGGCTGGGAAACTCACTGGGGAGGACGAAATCCATGGATGCGGAAGACAGAGGACAGGGGACAGAGGACGGAAAGCAAGCAGGGAGACCGGCCCTTTAATGGACAGGACCGGCGAGGGCCCCCGTTTTCTTCTAACGGTCAAGTAACACCCGGGTTTTCAAGCCGGAGGAACCGGGTCATGAATTGCTTCCTATCGTCTGAGATGGTGCTTTGCCCCGCGCTCCAGCCCTTCTGCCCCAGTCTTGCCTTGCCGCCTCGGACGGTGTCGGGCGCGTCGTGATGGCCTTATCCTCCCCCCAATGAAACGAATACTGCCGCTCTTGTTTCTGGCCCCGCTTTGCGTTTTTGCCGGGACCGCCACGATCCGCATCGACGTCGACCGCGTCGTCGACCAAGTCGATCCCCGCATCTACGGCATCTTCATGGAGCCGATCGGCTTCAACCGCCCGGAGATGAAGTTCAACACCCTCTACGGTCCGCTCTATGACCCGAAGTCGCCGCTGGCGGACGAGCATGGTTTTCGCAAGGACATGATCGCCGCCGCGCGCGAACTGCAGCTCACGCAGATGCGCTGGCCGGGCGGCAACTTCACCTCGAGCTACGACTGGCGCGACGGCCTTGGCCCGAAGGACAAGCGGCCCAAGCGCCTCGAGCTCGCCTGGGGCGTCGTGGAAACCAACCAGGTCGGCACCGACGAATGGGTGCAGCTCAACCAGGCGATCGGGTCCGAGAACGTCGCCTGCATCAACATGGGCACCGGCACGCTCGACGACGCCCGTTACTGGGTCGAATACTGCAACGCGCCCGTCGGCACCTACTGGTCGGACAAGCGCGCCGAATACGGCCACCCCGAGCCCTACGGCATCAAGTATTGGTGCCTTGGCAACGAGGTGGACGGCGCGCCGTGGATCATCGGCTACAAGGACGCCGAGGACTACATCAAGTTTGCCGTCGAGGCGGCCAAGGCGATGCGCCGCAGCTCGCCGGGCACCAAGCTCGAGTTCATCGCCAACGGTTCCTCCAACTATCAGGACAACCTCAACTGGGTGGAGTGGAACTGGAAGGTCATCAAGGCGCTTTCCGGGATCGCCGACTACATCTCCCTGCACCGCTACTGGGACAACTCCGACGACTACTACGTCCTGATGGGCCAGCGCGCGATGGACCTCGACGAGAAGATCACCATCACCGCCGGACAGATCAAGGCCGTCTCCGCCGTCGAAAAGAAGAAGCCGATGCAGATCTCGCTCGACGAGTGGGCGCCCCCGTTCCGTGACGGCCACCTGTCGACCTTGGCGACCGCCCAGTATTTCAACGCATTCATCCGCCACGCCGACGTGCTCAAGATGGCGA
Organism: Verrucomicrobiota bacterium; assembly: GCA_043783345.1. Lineage (GTDB taxonomy): Bacteria > Verrucomicrobiota > Verrucomicrobiia > Opitutales > Opitutaceae > Lacunisphaera. The sequence goes on along the minus strand of JAYVZM010000242.1, from coordinate 9,543 downwards.
ACTTCACGCTGCTGACGTCGATCCTCGCGCGCGATCCGAAGACGGACGCGACCTACAAGTCGCCGCTCTTCCACACCTTCAAGCTGTTCTCGACCCTCTGTCGCGGCGCGGCGCTCGACACGTTCGTCGACTGCGGCACCTTTCGCACCAGCGACTACTACACGAAGATTCCCTACCTCGACGTGACGTCAGTCTACAACCAGGAGACGAAACAGGTCGTCATCAACGTCGTCAACCGGCACAAGGACGAGGCCATCGCCACCGACATCCAGTGCGTCGCCGGCGCCTTCACCGGCACGGCGACGGTGAGCCTCGTCACCAGCGACGATATCACCAACAAGCCCTACACCTACGAGGCCCGCGACACCTACGCGCCGAAGACCGAGCAGGTGGCCGCGCAGGGCACGACGCTCCACTACAGCTTCCCCGCGCACTCGTTCACCCAGATCGTCGTCGGCGTGAGCCGTTGAACCCGCCTGCTGCCTGTCGCTCCGTCCCACCCTCCGGCGCGAAGTGATGTCCTTCCCACTGCAAGTTCCGTCCCAGCCAAACCACCCTACCATGACCCTGCCTGAAAAATTCATGAACCTGACCCAAACGGCCTTCCTGGCCTCGCTGCTCGCCTTCGCCGCGTCCGCCGTCGCGCAGGACGGGACCATCTACCCGCTCGAGGCCCCCGCCGAGCCCAACGCCATTCCGCTCGGCACCGGCGGAGTCGAGCACCAGCCGGCGCCGGAGAGCTGGTTCCGCCAGTGGGGCGAGCCGATGGCGCGCAACGTCTCCACCGCCACCCTCACACCCTTCCTGCCCGATCCGGCCAAGGCCAACGGCACCGCCGTCATCGTGGCACCCGGCGGCGGTTTCCGCTGGTTGTCGATCAACAACGAAGGCTGGAAAATTGCCAAGGCGCTGAACGCCCAGGGCGTCGCCGCTTTCGTCCTCAAATACCGGCTCATACCGACGCCCCCGACGCTCGAGGGCCTGAAGGAATCGATGAATCGAACCTTCGCCGCCGTGACTCCGCCCGCCGCTGCTCCCGCTGGCGCTTCCGCCGCCGCTCCCGCCGCCGAGCCGCCGCGTCCGCCGCGCCCCGACCTCTCCAACCAGCTCGCGGACGCCGAGGCGGCTTACGCCCTCATCGTGAAGAATGCCGAGAAATGGCACATCGATCCCAACCGGATCGGCATGATCGGATTCTCGGCCGGTGCCGGTCTCACGCTCCACTGCACGCTCAACTCGAAGACGATGAAGCTCGCATTCATCGCGCCGATCTACCCCGGCATGGGACCGGTCGAGGTGCCGAAGGACGCCCCGCCCCTGTTCGTGGCCATCGCCGCCGATGACTTTCTCTTCCACGGCCAGTTCGGTCTGATCAAGTCGTGGTTCGAGGCCGGCCGGCCCGTCGAGTTTCACCTTTACCAGCACGGCGGTCACGGCTTCGGCATGGGCTACCCGAACCATCCCACCTACTGGTGGTTCGAGGTCTTCACGCACTGGCTCGACGTCAACGGCTTTCTCAAGGCCAAGGCAGGAGAGTAAGATTCCTGCCCGTCTGGCTCGCCTTTTCCCGTTCAACCCTCACCCCTGAATCCATGACAAAGGTGCCCCGCATCCTTCTGCTGATCGCCCTCACCCTCTGTGCCTCCCTCGGTGTGCGCGCCGCCACCGACTCCGAAAAATACACCTTCGTCGTCGTCCACGGCGCCACGGCCGGCGGGTGGGAGTGGAAGCGCGCCGGCAAATTCCTCACCGACGACGGCCACACCGTCTATCGCGTCACGCTCACCGGCCTCGGCGAGCGCATGCACCTCAACAGCACCGAGGTGAACCTGCAGACCCACATCAACGACGTGGTGAACACGATTCTCTTCGAAGACCTCCATGATGTTGTGCTCACCGGCCATAGCTACGGCGGCATGGTCATCACGGGCGTCATGGACCGGATCCCGGAACGCATCCGCCACGTTATTTTCCTCGACGCCGCCGTGCCCGAGGACGGCCAGTCCATCTGGGATCACCTGGGCAGCAACCAGCACGACCCACGTTTTGCGGACGGCTTCATGCCGGTGCCCTGGGTCAAGCCCGACGCCAAGCCGCCCCACAGCGTGAAGCAATCGATCAAGTGCTTCAACCAGCCGGTTTCCTACAAGAACCCAGCGGCCAAAGCCCTCCCCGTGACCTTCATCGGCTTCATGGCCAAAGGCCGGTTGCTCGAGGAACGCGCCCGGACGGACCAGAGCTGGAAAAACGCCGCGGCCCGCGGCTGGACCATGCGCACCTTCCCGGGCGGCCACGTCGCCCAGCGGGAGGATCCGCGCGGCGTCGCCACTCTCCTCGAAGAGTCGGTCACGGACCAGAACAAGCCGATCGCGGAAAGCCCCGCTCCCGTCGCGGCCAAGTAATCCGCCTCGCCGGCACCCCCCAAGCTTCCGTTCCGTGAACTGCTCCATCACCCGCCTCTGCCTGCTCGCGTCCGTGCTGCTGGCCGGGGCATGTCCCGGGATGGCGCAGCAGACCGCCGCCGATCTCCCGTCGCCCGTGGCGCCGCGCGCGGAGAAGAAGCCCACGGGCATCGAGATCGTGTCCCGGCTCGGGCCACCGCCAGCCCGCCCGTTCCGGGAGCAGGACCTGGCCGGCTACGTGATGGTCTACTTCAAGGACGAGACCCACTCCGCCTACCTCGCGATCAGCCGCGACGGCTACACCTTCACCGACGTCAACGGCGGCGATCCTGTCTTCAATGGCGAGCTCCTCGCCGAACAGAAGGGCGTGCGCGACCCGCATCTTACCCGCGGGCCTGACGGCGCCTTCTATCTCGCGATGACCGACCTGCACATCTACGGCGACCGCACGGGGTTTCGCGCCACCCGCTGGCAGCGGCCGGAAGAGAAATATGGCTGGGGCAACAACCGGGCCCTGGTGCTCCTGAAGTCGTGGGATCTCATTCACTGGACCCACTCCGACTTCCGCGTCGACCTGGCCTTCCCCGAACTCGGGGACATCGACTGTGCCTGGGCGCCGGAGACGACCTACGATCCGGTGAAAGGCCGGATGATGGTGTATTTCACGATCCGCTACGGGAACAAGAACGCCAACATTTATTACGCTTACGCGAACGACGCCTTCACCAAGCTCGAGACGACCCCGCGGATGATCCCCAACATCGGCGGCATCGACGGCGACCTCACGCACGTGGGTGACCAGTGGCATCTTTATTACGTGGGAGACGCCAAGATCAGGCACGCCGTCTCCCGCGAAATCACGCAGGGCTACGTGGCCGAGACTCGCCGGATCGATCCCGAAGCCAAATCGACCGAGGCGCCCAATGTCTTCAAGCGCCTGGGCACCGACACCTACGTGCTCATGTATGACGTGTATGGTGCCCGCCCCAACAACATGGGTTTCAGCGAGACCAAGGACTTCGCCACCTATCGGGACATCGGCCATTTCAACGAAGGCGCGATGCGCGGGACCAACTTCGCCCGCCCCAAGCACGGCGCCGTCTCCTACCTGACTTTGGCGGAATTCAAGGCGGTGGCGGCGCACTGGCACGTGGCCATCGACCTCGATTGAACCGCCGCGCGGCGCCCGCCCCGTTCCTTTTGCTTCTTCCCACCATGAACATCATCGCTGTCCGCCTTGCCTCCCTGCTCCTGCTCGCCGCCGCCGTCGTGGCGACCGCCCAGGAAAAACCCGCCGAGGCCTCGCCGGAGCGCGCCCGCGCCAACTTCGCCCGCCCCATCGTGCTCGCGCCGGACGACGTCCGCGCCTTCCCCGAGGCGCCCGAGGGGTTTAAGACTCCGCGGGTGGGGGTCCCGGCGGGCAGACTGGAGTTGTTCGAATACGACTCCGCCGTCACCGGCACACGCCGTAAAGCCAACGTCTACCTTCCGCCCGGCTACACCCCGGAGCGGAAATATCCCGTGCTCTACCTGCTCCACGGCATCGGAGGCGACATCACCGAATGGTCGCGCGCCGCCGCGCCGAACGTCATCCTCGACAATCTCATCGCCGACGGGAAGGCCGTGCCGATGATCATCGTCATGCCCAACGGCCGGGCGCTGCCGGACGACAGCGTGCCGAAAAATGTGTTCACGCCGGACCAGATCGCGGGTTTCGCCAAGTTCGAGAGCGACCTGCTCGACAACCTCATCCCCGCCATCCAAACGAAATATCCGGCGTTCACCGACCGCGAACACCGCGCGCTCGCTGGCCTTTCCATGGGCGGCGGCCAGACGCTCAATTTCGGCTTCAGCCACCTCGACACCTTTGCGTGGCTTGGCGCCTTCTCCTCCGCCCCCAACACCAAGCCGCCCGCCGACCTCGTCCCCCATCCCGCCGCCGTGAGCGGGAAACTGAAGCTCATTTATCTTTCCTGTGGCAACAAGGACGGTCTCATCAACATCTCGCAGGGCGTCCATGCCTACCTCATGGAGCATGGCGTGCCGCATCTCTGGAACGTCGACGACCACGGCCACGATGGCCAGACGTGGGCCGGTAACCTGTATCACTTCGCCCAGCGCATCTTCCGTTGACCGCATTTTCACCCCGAAGCCCCGTCGAATTCGCTGATTAGCCCGTGCATCCCCGGCCGCCCGGGCGACCGCGTTGCCCGTTCCCGCTCTCCCCCCCTTATTCCCATCAGATGAACCCAACCAAAAAATTCTTCCTGCTTTCGGGTGTCGCCGTCTGCTTCGCCGCCACCGGTTTCTCGCAGATCCCCAGCGAGGCCGCGCCGACCGTGATCGTGAGCACCGCCGCCGAGCCCGTGGCCGCCGGGAAGTTTCAGCCGACGTGGGCGTCGCTCAAGCAGTATGCGGTGCCGGAATGGTTTCGCGACGCGAAGTTCGGCATCTGGGCGCACTGGGGGCCGCAATGCGCGCCCGAGCGCGGCGACTGGTATGCGCGCGAGATGTATGGCGAGGGCAGCGCCCGCTACAATTTCCACGTCGCCACCTACGGCCATCCGTCCGTCTTCGGGTTCAAGGATGTCATCCACGCCTGGAAGGCGGAGAACTGGGATCCGGACAAGCTGCTCGCGCTCTACAAGCGCGCCGGGGCGGAATACTTCTTCGCCCTCGCGAGCCATCACGACAATTTCGACAACTACGACAGCAAATACCAGCCGTGGAACTCGATGAACCTGGGCCCGCAGAAGGATCTGATCGGCGGCTGGGCGAAGGCCGCGCGCCAGCAGGGCATGAAGTTCGGCGTAAGCGTCCACTCCGCGCACGCGTGGAGCTGGTATGAGCCGGCCCAGGGCGCGGACAAGAACGGGCCGCTGGCCGGCGTGCCCTATGACGGCCGGCTCACGAAAGCCGACGGCAAGGGCAAATGGTGGGAGGGCTACGATCCCCAGGACCTCTACGCCCAACAGCACGCGCCGGCGCCGGGCTTCGAGAAGCTCGGCAGCATCCACCGGCGCTGGAACTGGGACAACGGCCTGACCCCGCCCGACCAGGCCTATTGCGAGAAGTTCTACAACCGCACCATCGACCTGATCGACAAATACCACCCCGACCTGATCTACTTCGACGACACCGCGCTCCCGCTCTGGCCGGTGAGCGACGCGGGCCTGAAGATCGCCGCGCATTTCTACAACCGCAGCAACCAGTGGCGCGGTGCGGCGGACGACGGCGTGCTCTTCGGCAAGATCCTCGCGGCCGACCAACGCCAGTGCATGGCGTGGGACATCGAACGCGGCAGTGCCAACACGACCGAGCCGCACCCCTGGCAGACCGACACCTGCATCGGCTCCTGGCATTACGACCAGAAGATCCTCGACCGCCACGGCTACAAGACCGCGAAGACCGTCATCCACACGTTGGTCGACGTGGTCAGCAAGAACGGCAACCTCCTCCTCAGCGTCCCGCTCAAGGGCGACGGCACGCTGGATGCCGACGAGGTCGCCATCGTCGAGGGCATCGCGGCGTGGATGGCGGTGAACCGGGAGGCCATCCATGGCACGCGCCCGTGGAAGGTGTTCGGCGAGGGCCCGCAGATGGCCAGCGCCCGGCCGATGACCGGTCCCGGCTTCAACGAGGGCAAGGGCAAGCCGTTCACCGCCGAAGACGTCCGGTTCACCACCAAAGGCGCGACGCTCTACGCGACGGTCATGGGCGCGCCGGCCGGCGCGGTGACCATCAAGTCCCTCGGCACCGCCGCGAAGCTGCTGGGGCAGCCGGTCGCCGGCGTCACGCTGCTCGGTAGCGACGAGCAACTCAAATGGACGCAGACGCCGGACGCCTTGGTGATCGAGGCTCCGCGGAAGCAACCGAGCGAGATCGCCGTGGTCTTCAAGATCACGCCCCGTGCCTGAGCCTCGCGTATCCTGAGCCAAGAATTCCCGCCCATTCCATGAACGCAAAACCGCTGAGCCGAATCCCCGCCCTGCTTGCCCTCCTGCTGCTTTCCTCCCCGATGCCGGGGGCGGAAGACACCCGCCCCGCCTACCTGGACCCGGCCCGGCCGCAGGAGGCGCGCATCCACGACCTCATCGGGCGGATGACGCTCGAGGAGAAGGCCGGCATGATGAGCAACTCGACCCCCGGCGTGCCGCGGCTGGGCGTCCCCAAATACGACTGGTGGAGCGAGGCGCTGCACGGCGTGGCGAACGCCGGCGAGGCCACCGTGTTTCCCCAAGCCATCGGCCTCGCCGCGATGTGGGATGCGCCGCTGCACCACGACATCGCCCACGTTATCGGCATCGAGGGCCGCGCCAAGTTCAACGGCTACAAGGGCACGTCGCAGGAGGGCGCGATCTTCCGCGGCCTCACCTTCTGGTCGCCCAACATCAACATCTTTCGCGACCCGCGCTGGGGCCGCGGCCAGGAGACCTACGGCGAGGACCCGTTCCTCACCGCCCGACTCGGTGTCGCGTTCGTGCGCGGCTTGCAGGGCGACAATCCCGACTACCTCCTCGCCGCCGCGTGCGCCAAGCACTACGCCGTGCACAGCGGACCGGAGTCGCTCCGCCACAACTTCGACGCGACACCGCCGGACGCCGACCTGTATGAGACCTATTTGCCGGCGTTCGAGGCGCTCGTGCGCGAGGGCCGCGTCGAGGCCGTGATGACGGCCTACAACGCGCTCAACGGCACCCCCGCCTCGATCAGCCCGCTGCTCTACACGCTGCTGGCGAAATGGGGTTTCAACGGCCACGTCACCTCCGATTGCGGCTCGGTCGACGACCTCAGCCGCACCTACAAGCGCGGCGATCCCGCCGAGGTCAACGCGCTCACGCTGCGCGCCGGCATGAACGTGCGCTGCGGCTCGGAGTCGGCCGCCCTCATCGAAGCCGTCAAGCGCGGCCTCGTCTCCGAGGCCGAGCTCGACTACCGGCTCGGCGCGCTGCTGCGCACGATGTTCCGGCTCGGCTTCTTCGATCCGAAGGAGCGCGTGCCGTTCAACGCCATCGCGCCCGCCGAGAACGACACGCCCGAGCACGGCGCGCTCGCGCTGCGCGCCGCCCGCGAGTCGCTGGTGCTGCTCAAGAACGACGGGCTGCTGCCGCTGAACCCGGCCAAGGTCCGCCGCGTCGCGGTCATCGGTCCGAACGCCACCTCGGTGCCCGTGCTCCTCGGCAACTACAACGGCTCGCCGTCCGCCCCCGTCACCGTCCTCGCCGGCCTCAAGGCCGCGCTCGAGCCGGCCGGCGTGCAGGTCGACTACGCCCATGGCTGCGATTACGCGGCCCGCCCCACCGAGCGGCGGATCATCGCCGCCGGCTGGGTCCACGGCGAATATTTCGCCAACCCCGGCCTGTCGGGCGAGCCGGCGGCCAAGCGCACCGAGCGGCCGCTCAGCTTCGACTGGGGCAATCCCAAGCGTTTCTTCGGCGGCCGGCCCGACGGCCTGCCCGAGCACGGCATCTCCGCCCGCTGGAACGGTGACCTGTCGACGACGCTCGCCGGCGATTACGAGCTGGTGGTCCACGGTCGCGGCGGATTCCGTCTCATCCTCGGCGGCGAGACCGTGATCGATTCGTGGACGCCGCCGCCCGGCGAGGAAGGCAAGGAGCGCGAGGTCAGCGTCGTGCACCGCCTGGCGGACAATGCCAATCTGCCGCTCCGGCTGGAATACGTCCAGGGCGACGGCCCGGTTAAGGTCGAGGTCGAATGGCGCCCGCCGGCGGCGGACGCCGGCATCGCCGAGGCACTGGCGGCGGGGAAGACGGCCGACGTGATCGTGTTCATCGGCGGCATCTCGGCCCAGCTCGAGGGCGAGGAGATGAAGGTGGACTACGAGGGTTTTGTCGGCGGCGACCGCCTCGGCATCGAACTCCCGGCCATCCAGCAGAAGCTCCTGGAGACCCTGCACGCCACTGGCAAACCGATCGTGTATGTGAACCTTTCGGGCGGCGCGGTCGCGCTGCCGTGGGCGGCTGCGAAGCTCAACGCGATCCTGCAGGCCTTTTATCCGGGCCAAGCGGGGGGCACGGCCGTCGCCGACGTGCTGCTCGGCCACTACAACCCGGCGGGCCGTCTGCCCGTGACGTTCTACCGCGCCACATCCGACCTGCCGGACTTCAATGACTACGACATGGCCGGGCGCACCTACCGGTATTTCAAGGGCCAGCCGCTCTATGCTTTCGGCCATGGGTTGAGCTATACGACGTTCAGCTACGCCAATCTGCGCGTCGCGCCCCAAGGCGAGGCCGCGCTGTCGGTCTCGGTCGAGGTGACCAACTCGGACGCACGCGAGGGCGACGAGGTCGTGCAATTGTATGCGACGCCGCCCGCGGCCCGCGAGAACCAGACGCTTTGCGGTTTCAGCCGGGTGCATTTCGCGAAGGGTGAGACGAAGACCGTGGCGTTCACTGTGCCCGCGACGGCGTTGCGCCGCTGGAACACGGAGCAGAAAGCCTACGAGATTCCGCGCGGCGAGTGGACGATCCGCGCCGGGGCCTCATCGGCGGACATCAGACAGACGGCGCAGGTGACCCTCAAGTAAGGGCAGGGGAATTGTCCGCACGCCAGTTGGCCGGGGGAGAATCAAAAAAGAAGCCCGTTGGGATCAGCGCGCTCCACCCGGTGGAAAAATCGCGGCGCCAGGCCGCGCCGGCCGGTCAAACCGTGACCAGTTCCTTCTCCTTGTGGGCGAGGTGGGTGTCGACGTCCTTGATCGTCTTATCGGTGAGGACCTGGATCTCCTTCTCGACGCGTTTCTCCTCGTCCTCGGAAATCTTGCCGTCCTTCTTGGCCTTCTTGACGGCCTCCATGGCGTCGCGGCGGATGTGGCGGATGTTGACGCGGCCATCCTCGGCGAGCTTGTGGGCGATCTTGACGAACTCGAGGCGGCGCTCCTTGGAGAGATCGGGGAGGGGGAGGCGGATGAGGCCGCCGTCGACGATGGGGTTGATGCCGAGGTTGGCCTGCTGCAGCGCCTTTTCCACGGCGCGGATGATGCTCTTGTCCCAGGGCTGGACCTGGATGAGGCGGGCATCGGGCGTGCTGATGGCGGCGCACTCCTTGAGGCGCATCATGGAGCCATAGGCCTCGACCATCACGCCCTCGACCATGGAGGGCGAGGCCTTGCCGGTGT
>JAYVZM010000241.1:0-4544 GCA_043783345.1 Verrucomicrobiota bacterium | reverse complement strand
GCCGCTCTCGCTGGCCGCTCAGGTCCGGCAGACGGTGCGCAATGTGCATCCCGACCAGCCCATCACCAATCTCAGCACCCTCGAACAGGCTGCGAAGGACTCCATGTCGTTCCGCGCGATGATGCTCACGCTGCTCGGCCTGTTCGCCGGAGTGGCCCTGCTGCTCGCCTGCATCGGCATCTACGGCGTCATGGCCTACACCGTCAGCCAGCGCACCCGCGAGATGGGCATCCGCATGGCCTTGGGCGCGGCAACCAGGGATGTTCTCAAACTGGTGCTCAACGACGGCCTGAAGCTCATCGTCGCCGGTCTCGTGATCGGCGCGATCGGCGCCGGCTTCGCCACCCAGATTCTCGCCGCACAGCTCTACGAAGTCGGCCGGCTCGATCCGGCCGTTTTCACCGGCGTCGCCCTGATATTGCTCGGCGTGGGCGCCCTCGCCTGTTTCCTTCCCGCCCGTCGCGCCACCAAGGTCGATCCGATGATTGCACTGCGATCTGAATGAAAGATGACGGAAATCCACCGACCTGTCACCCAAAGTCCCCCCCGCGTTTTTCGGGCTGGGCCGCTCCGCAACGGTGGAGCGAAGCAGGATGGGCGCGCTCCGCGCGGAATAAGATGGCGGCCGCGCACCGAGTAGTCAGCCGTTGGCATCCCGATTCAACCTCATCGACAGATCTGCTCACCACCCCGCGACCCACTGCTCTCCACTTTTATGCACGACTTCAAATACGCCCTGCGCTCGCTGCTGAAGACCCCCGGCTTTGCCCTGATCGCCATCGCCACCCTCGCGCTGTGCATCGGAGCGAACTCGGCGATCTTTTCCGTGGTCCACGCCATCCTGCTCAAGCCCTACCCGTGGCCCGATTCGCAAAACCTCGTCTACGTCTACAACACCTACCCGCTGATGGGCCTGCCCAACGCCGGCGTGTCGGTCCCCGACTACCTCGACCGCCGCGCGGGCGTGAGCGGCTTCGCCGACTCAGCCATGTTCACCAACCTGAGCTACAACCTCGCGAGCGACGGTGAGCCCGAGCGCATCATCGGGCTCCGCGCCACGCCCTCGCTCTTCTCTACTCTGCAGGCCTCCGCGGCGCGCGGCCGGGTCTTTGCCGACACGGAAGCCGAGCCCGGCGCGGATCATGTCGTCGTGCTCAGCCACACGCTCTGGAAAAATCGCTTCGGGGCCAACCCGTCCATCGTCGGCACCACCATCCGGCTCAACACCGAGAGCTACACCGTCATCGGAGTCATGCCGGCGGACTTCTATTTTCCCACGCCGCGCGTGCAGGCCTGGGTGCCCTTCGCGTTCACCCCGGCGCAAAAGAGCGACAACGAGCGAGGCAACGAATACTCCTCGGCCATCGCCCGGCTCAAGCCCGGAGCCACGTTCGCCGACGTGCAGCGCGACCTCGACCTCATCCAGAGCCGCAACAACGAGCGGCTCCCCGACGAGGCCCCCTTTTGGAAAAGCAGCGGCTTCGGCGGACGCACCAACGGCTTCCTGGAGCAAAACGTGGCGAACATCCGCGGCATGCTCTGGCTCGTGCAGGCGGGGGTCGCCGCCGCCCTGCTGATCGGCTGCGCGAATGTCGCCAGTCTCCTCCTCGCCCGTGCCATCGCCCGCGAGCGCGAACTCGCCATCCGCACCGCGCTCGGCGCCGGTCGTGGCCGGCTTATGCGCCTGCTGCTGACGGAGAGCCTGCTGCTCTTCCTCGCCGGGGGCGGCCTCGGCCTGTTCGTCGCCTGGTGGGGTGTCGGTGCGCTCAACTCGCTCGGCCTCTCCACGCTGCCGCGCGCCTTCGGCGTGCAGCTCGATTTCAGCGTCTTCGCCTTCACGCTCCTGTGCGCCCTGCTCACCGGCATCGGCTTCGGCGCGCTGCCCGCGTGGTCGGCCTCGCGCAGCGATGCCGCCGCCGCGCTCAAGGAGGCCGGAGCCCGCGGCTCCGCCGGCAGGCGCACGGCGTTCCTGCGCTCCGCCTTGGTGGTGGGGGAGATCGCCTTGGCTGTCATGCTGCTCTCCACCGCCGGCCTGCTCGTGCGCAGCTTCGAGAAATTGCAGCAGGAAAACCCGGGCTTCTCGCCGGGTGGGGTCATCACCGCCCAGCTTTCCCTGCCGCCGGCCAAATACGACGAGCCGGCCAAGCGCGTCGCCTTTGTTGACGCAACCTTTGCCCGGCTGCGCGCGCTGCCGGGGGTCCGCTCCGTCGGCCTGACGAATGTGCTGCCCTTCACCGGCAACAACAGCTCCGGCTCCTACACGAGCCCCGACATCGTCCTGCCGCCGGGCACCGTGATCCCGCATGGCCAGCAGCGCAGCGTCGACCCCGGCTACTTCAAGACCCTCGGGCTCACCCTGCTGAAAGGCCGGCTGTTCACCGACGCTGACACCGCGGCGACACAAAAGGTCGTCGTCGTGGACAAGCTGCTCGCCGACAAATACTGGCCCGGCCAGGACCCCCTCGGCAAACGCATCGGGCGCGGCGGCGACGACACCCATCCCGTGATCTGGGTCATTGTCGGCGTGGTGGCCCCGATCAAATTCCAAAGCCTCGAGGAGGACGTGAAGAAGGAAACGCTTTACTTCCCCTTCGCCCAGCAACCGGGCACCAACCTCATCCTTGTGGTCAAGACCGATGGCGACCCGACGCTCCTGACCGCCGCCGTGCGGGAGGCCGTCCGCACGGCCGATCCCGAGCAGCCCGTGTTCGATATAAAGACCATGCAGCAACGGATGGACGAGGTCGCGCAGACGCGCCGCGCGCCGATGCTGTTGTTTTCGCTTTTCAGTGGTGTCGCCCTCCTGCTTGCCGTCCTTGGCGTCTACGGCGTGCTCGCCTTCTCCGTCGCGCAGCGCACCTCCGAATTCGGCGTCCGCCTGGCCCTCGGCGCCTCCGCGGGTGACATCGCCTCCCTCGTCCTGCGGCAGGGCGCGCGGCTCGTGCTGCTCGGCATCCTCGCGGGCCTCGGCGGCTATCTGGCGCTCAGCCAGATCGTGGGCCGGCTGCTTTACGGTGTCGCCGCGACCGATCCGGTCATGTTGTCCATCGCCCCCGTCGTGCTCGCCCTTGCCGCGTTCGCCGCCTGCCTCCTGCCGGTGCGCCGGGCCGTCCGCGTGAATCCTCTGGACGCACTCCGGGCTGAGTAAGCCCTCATTCCCTTCACTTCTCGGAATCATTAACTGCCCAACTCATTCACCGGCCTCCCGCTCCCTGATCGATTTTCTCCGTTCCACTGTTAAACTCCCGACAACCCTGAATCATTCCACGCTGGTTCGCCCGCTCATCCGGAACCAGCCATGTCCGACTTCAAGTCCGCCCTTCGCCATCTCGCCAAGTCGCCCGGCTTCACCGCCGTCGCCGCTTGCTGGCCGGTTTCCTCTATGGCGTGCATCCGTTCGGCCCGCTCGTCTTCTCCACTGTGTCCGCCCTCCTGGCCGGCATCTCGCTCTTCGCTTGCTGGCTGCCCGCCCGGCGGGCGACCAAAGCCGATCCGATGGTGGCGCTCCGAGCCGGCTAAATATCCGCTTACCACAATCGTTCCGCCCGGTATTCTTCCCCGTTCCCTCCGCTTCACCCCTTAATCCCATGCACCTCCTCCCTGCCTCCCTCCGTCAGCACGCCGGCCTCGGCCTGCTGGCTGCCCTGGCCTGCGCCTTGCCCTTGCCCGGCTCCGCTCAGGCCGCGCCGACCCCTGCTCCCCGCCTCAAGGAGGAGATGAGGATGCCCTGGACGCGCAGCCAGGAGCGCTTCATCCGTCGCTGGCTGGTCCTCGGCGAGATTCCCCTCGCCGCGACCGGCGATGCCTTTGCCCAGGATCCGTTCGCCGCCGCGGGCGGCGAGGCCGCCCTGCAGGCCGCCGACAAGAAAACCCAGCAACTGCCCGATGGCTCCGCCCCGGCCTGGCGCCCGGTCACGTCGTGGGGCGACGCCATTAATTTTTCCGACGCCGACGGCCTCAAGCGCAACGTCGCCTGGTATGCCTTCGCCACCGTCGCCCGCGAGGGGGCGGGCAAGGCCCTGTTGTGCCTCGGCAGCAACACCAGCATCCGCGCCTGGGTGAACGGGGCGCTCGTCCTCGACTGGCGCGGCACCCGGTCGCTCACCTTCGACGAGCACCAAGTCGAGGTGGACCTGAAATCCGGGGACAACCGCCTGCTCGTCAAACTCGAGCAGCGCAACGGACCCTGGACCTTTGCGGCCCGCGTCCTCGAGCATGGCGCGATTCCTCCCCGGGTGCAGGAAATCGGGCCGTCGCTTTTCGCGGAGTCTCCGTCTGTCCTCACGGTCAAAACCGACATCAACCGTGAGCACGCCTCCGAGGATCAGGTCACGGTCCAGGCGGTCGTCGCCGGCGGCAGGGTCCTCGCCACGCAAACCGCGTCTCGCGGTGATAGCGTCCACTTCGATCCCGCGGGTTGGCCCGATGGCCCTTATGAGTTCCGCTGCACCACCCGCAAGGCGGACGGCCTGCTCACCGCGACCCACCTCTCGTGGTTCAAGGGCGATGCCATCGCTGCCGCCCGTGAGCTGGTCGTCGCGGGG
>JAYVZM010000240.1:0-4554 GCA_043783345.1 Verrucomicrobiota bacterium | reverse complement strand
TCGGCAAGACCGAGCTGGCCAAGACGCTCGCCGAGCAGTTGTTCGATTCCGAAACCAATCTCATCCGGCTCGACATGTCCGAATACATGGAGAAGCACTCCGTCTCGCGCATGATCGGCGCGCCGCCGGGCTACGTCGGCTACGACGAGGGCGGGCAGCTGTCCGAGGCCGTGCGGCGCAAGCCGTATTCGGTCGTGCTCTTCGACGAGATCGAGAAGGCGCATCCGGACGTGTTCAACGTTCTGCTGCAGGTGCTCGACGACGGCCGCATCACCGACAGCCAGGGCCGCACCGTGGATTTCAAGAACACCGTCATCATCATGACCTCGAACATCGGCAGCCGCCACCTGCTCGAGGGGGTGACGGGCACGGAGATTCCCGAGAGTGTCCGCGAGGCGGTGATGGCCGATCTGCGCACGTCGTTCCGGCCGGAGTTCCTCAACCGCGTCGACGAAACCGTGCTCTTCAAGCCGCTCTCGCTCGAGGAGATCGAGCTGATCGTCGATCTGCTCATCGCCGACGTGAACAAGCGACTCGCGGACAAACGCGTCAAGGTCGTGCTCGAGACGAAGGCGAAGGCCTGGGTGGCCGAGAAGGGCTACGATCCGGTCTTCGGCGCGCGCCCGCTCAAGCGTTTTCTGCAACGCCACCTCGAAACGCGACTGGCCCGCGCGCTCATCGGCGGCGAAGTCACAGAGGACTCGACCGTCACCTTCAAGGTGAAGGGCGACGAGCTGGTGATGGGGTAGAAGAAGTCCGGCCCGGCCGGTTGACAGTCGGCAGCTCCGGGGCCAGCTTGGGGGCGTGAAAAAAAGACGGTCAAAGTCGGGGAGGCCGCGGCCCCCTGCGCCGCCAAGAAACCGGCGAAGGCGGACAAGGACTGGCAGCAGCATATTGTGGTCGATCCCGCGGTGCTCACTGGCAAGCCGGTGGTCAAAGGCACGCGGCTGGCAGGCGAGTTTGTGCTCGGACTGCTGGCGCAGGGCTGGAGCAAGGCGGAAATTCTCCGCAACTACCCCGGCCTGTCCCGCGAGCAAATCCTGGCCTGCATGGCTTACGCCCAGGCGCGGCTGGCCGAGGAGAGAGTCTTCGCTACAACCGGCTGAACAGACATCGTCATGCGCCTGTGCGCCAACGAAAACCTGCCGGGCGATTGTGTCGCTGCCTTGCGTGCAGCCGGGCATGACGTGCTCTGGATTCGGGCAGAAATTCCGGGAGCGGCGGATGATGCCGCGCTGGTCCGGGCTCTTAGGGAAGGCCGGCTTTTGCTGACCTTCGACAAGGATTTCGGCGCGCTGGTCTTCGGGCGCGGGCAGACGGCTTCGACCGGAATTGTGCTGTTCCGCATCAACCAGCCCTCGGCTCAGGTGGTGGCTACGGCCGTTACGCGCATTCTGGCCTCGCGCAATGACTGGACCGCGTATTTCAGCGCGGTGGACGACCGCACGGTGCGAATGCGGGTGCTGCCCTGAGAGTTCAGGCTCGCGGGGTTAACCCGCTCCTACAATAAACAGGAACATGCCCGCCGAGCCCATCCGCTATTTCCACCGTTACAAGAAAACCGTCGAGACCGAGCAGGTCTATGGCGGGGGCTGGCTGCGCTGGACTTACGGCACGACGCTGGGGCGGGTCGCCCTGTGGCTGGTGGTGAAGCGGGCCATCGTTTCGAGCTACTACGGCTGGCGGATGTCGTGGCGGGCGAGCGCGAACAAGATTCTGCCCTTCATCGTCGACTACAATCTCGACGTCGATGAGTTCGCGAAAAGTTCGTTTGCCTTCAAAACCTTCAATGAGTTTTTCTACCGGGCGCTCAAACCCGGCGCGCGGCCTGTCATGGACGGTGATCGCGTGGCCGTCCTGCCGGCGGACGGGCGGCATTTGGCCTTCCAAACCCTGGATGCGACGGAGGGATTCTATGCAAAGGGCCAGCGGTTCGACCTGGCGGCGTTTCTGGGCGATCTCGCGCTGGCGACGGAGTTTGCCGGCGGTTCGCTGCTGATCTCGCGGCTGTGTCCGGTCGACTACCACCGTTTTCATTTTCCCGTCAGCGGCACGCCGGGCGAGCCGCGGTTGATCAACGGCTGGCTTTACTCGGTCAGCCCGATCGCGCTGCGGCGGAACCTCGCCTACCTCTGGGAGAACAAGCGCATGGTGACACTGGTGGAATCGCCGGTGTTCGGCCGGGTCGCGGTGGTGGAGATCGGTGCGACCATGGTCGGGAGCATCCTGCAGACTTTTGTGCCCGGCCGTGCCATGGTGAAGGGGGAGGAGAAGGGCCTGTTCAAGTTTGGCGGCTCCTGCGTGGTGACGATTTTCCAGCGCGACCGCATCAAGCTGGACGCCGACCTGGTGCAGCACAGCGCCGAAGGTCTCGAGGTTTACGCCCGGATGGGCGACCGGCTGGGCGCGGCCGGATGATTTACGATTCGGGGTCGAAACGATGCTTGCGTCCGTAAATCGTAAATCATCAATCTGAAATCATAGATTCATTTTTGCCCGGGTGGTGGAATTGGCAGACACAAGGGTCTTAGAAGCCCTCGCCGCAAGGCTTACAGGTTCGAGTCCTGTCCCGGGCACCAGCCTTCGCCGGGCCTACACACCCGCTCCTTCGCCGGTGCCCAGCGTTTTTTTCACCCATAAAAATCAATTCCCGCATAACCAATCTTAACCCGGCGGGATTGCCTAAGTCCGCCGGACTGGTTGGATCGATCACTCCCCCATGAAATACGGCCATTTTGACGATGCGGCGCGCGAGTATGTGATCACCCGTCCGGACACCCCTCGGGCCTGGTCCAATTACCTCGGCTCCCGCCGTTATGGCGCGATCATCACCAACAACGCGGGCGGCTACAGCTTCACGCGCTCGCCCGCCTCCGGCCGGTTTCTGCGCCACCGCTATAACTCCGTGCCCATGGACATGCCCGGCCGGCAGTTCTACCTCCGCGACCGGGCCAGCGGTGATTTCTGGTCGGCCGCCTGGCAACCCGTGGGCAAGCCGCTGACGGAATACCACACCACCACGCGCTTCGGCACCGGTTACGCGGTGATCACCAGCGCGTATGCGGGCATCCGGACCGAGGCGACCTACTTCGTCCCGCTCCAGCAGGACTTCGAATACTGGCGGCTCAAGGTGACCAATACTGGCACGGCCCCGCGTGCACTCAGCGTCTTTTCCTTCTGCGAGTTCGCCACCGAGTGGAACCTCGTGCAGGACACGCTCAATCTCCAATACACCCAGTATATCGCCGAGGCCACGTGGCAGGACGGCATTATCCAGGCGTCGTCGTGCCGCCGGCTGCCGGAGGATCCGGCCAATTTCGCCAACTGGGACCAGTCGCGCTGGTGGTGGATGACCCAGGTCGGCGGCACCATCGCCGGCTGCGATTGTGACCGGGAAAAATTCCTCGGCACCTACCGCAGCTATGACCGCCCCGAGGCGGTCGAGCGCGGGGCCTGCGGCAACAGCGAGCATTTCTCCGACAACGGCTGCGGCGCCATCCAGAGCGAGCTCACCCTCGCGCCCGGCGAGTCCACCGACGTCATCGTGCTGCTTGGCATCGGCAAGACGCCGGTGGCCAGGCGCACCCGCGCCAAATTCGGCAACGTTGCGGCCGTCGAGCGCGAGCTGGCGAAGCTGAAGCAGCACTGGCACGGCCTGCTCGACACGATGCAGGTGCAAACGCCCGACCCCGATTTCGATCACATGACCAACGTCTGGGGCGCCTACAATGCGCTGATGACGTTCGAGTGGTCGCGTTCCTGCTCGCTCGTCTACACCGGCGACCAGCGCGACGGCTTCGGCTTCCGCGACACCGTGCAGGATTTTCTCGGCGTCACGGGCATGATGCCGGAGGCAGTCCGCGAGCGGATGATTCTAATGCTTTCGGGCCAGGATTCGACCGGCGGCGCGCAGCCCGAGATCCGGCCCTGGGCGCATGTGCCGGGCAAGATGAAGCCCACGCCGCCGGGGCACTATCGCAGCGACGACTGCCAGTGGTTTTTCAACTCCGTGCCCGCTTACGTCGCGGAAACGGGCGATGTCGCGTTCTACGATCTTGTCGTGCCCTTCGCCGACAAGGGCAAAGCCACCGTCCTCGGCCACCTCCGCCGCGCGCTGGAGTTCAACCTCCACCGCACCGGCAAGCACGGCCTGCCCTGCGGCCTGCTCGCGGACTGGAACGACTGCCTCAAGCTCGGCTACAGGGGCGAGTCGGTCTTCGTCACGTTCCAGCTCCGCCTCGGGCTCCGGACCTACGCCGAGATCACGGCCCAGCTTGGCCGGCCGAAGGAATCCAGGTGGGCGCTCGCGGAACTCGCCAAGCTCGACAAAAAGATCGCGAAAGTTTGCTGGGATGGCGGCTGGTTCATCTGGGCCATCAGCGAGGACGGCGTGGTCTTCGGCACGAAGCAGGCGAAGGAAGGCAAAATCTATCTCAACACCCAGTGCTGGGCGATTCTCTCCGGGGCCGCCACGCCCGAGCAATCCGACAAGGCGCTCGCCGCGGTGAAGGCGCGCCTCGCGTCCGACTACGGCGTCGCGCTCTGCCATCCGCC
>JAYVZM010000239.1:0-4556 GCA_043783345.1 Verrucomicrobiota bacterium | reverse complement strand
GCAAGGTCGAGCGCCTCCTGTGGCGACTTGTAGAGACAGATGGCGCCGAAGACATTCCAGTGCCGGCTCTTGTCGGCGCCATCCTCCTTGTTGCCTGGCAGCAGGAAGTTTTCATAGGCGAGGGAACCGGGCAATTGTTCGCGCGGGATGGATTTGATCCAGCCGAACGGGATGCGGATGGCTTCATCGAGCAGGCCCGCCGCTTTTTTCTTGTCCCCGTGTTCGATGCGCAGTGCCTCACGGAAGAGAAGCACCATCGGCAAGCTGTGGTTGGCCACGAAAAGATCCTGCAATTTCCGGCTCGTGCGGGCAACGGCGCGGAGATACCGCGGGTCGTGCTGGGCGTAGTCGATGAGCTGCCGGAAATCGGCTTCGCTGGCGCTGCTCTTGTAATACTGCCACTCCGCCCGTTGGAGATAATTCTCAAGGTGAGTGAGGTTGCGCGGGGGACCGAGGGTTTCGAAATCGTAGATCAGCCCAGGATCGGAGTGGAGATATCCGGCGATGACTTGCAGGACGGCGGGCCAATCCTGCTTCCCCGCGGCAAAGTCCGAGTAAAGCGGGGAAGCGAGCACGTCGCGCAAATGATCCCGGAAGGTCAGCAACTGGACCACGATGGCCGGCTTGTCCCGGATGCTGAGAGTCTCGGCATCCTCCACCAGTTCCATCAGGGCCAGCAGGAGTTCAAATTTTTCGCCGGTTGCCTGGAGAAACTTGACCCGAGCGAGTTTGCGGGCGGCGTAATCGCGTTCGAGGGGCAGAAGGGTGGGCGCACGTTGGCGCCAAGCCTGGTCGAAGCGCACGGCTTCCGCATAGATTGCGGCGTCAAGTTCATCCTCATAGCCCGTGACGCTCACCGGAGGGCGGAACCCGCCGAGCCAATCCAGCACGGAATCTTTCGCCGATTGAGAGGGCAGGGCCCAGAGCGGACGAGCATGGTATTCAGTGACGGTGATGTAGCGGTAAAACTCGCGTGGCCGGGGGAAACTCTGCTTCCGGCGATGCGCGGCATCCTCGGCGGCATACGGATCACCTCCGGCAGCCACCAGCGACTGCAGCAAATGGACGTCTTCAGCATCGAACAAGCCGTTCTGATTCAGATCCATTTGCCAGGCCAACGAGTCAGGAAAGCGGAAGGGGGCGCCAATGAAAGCGTTCATAACGTCGAGATCCCTGGCCGTCCAATGCTGATCGCCATCGGCATCCCCGAGCATGATCAGCTCCGAAGACACGACGATGTGATGCGTCGGGATCGTGAATTTCCAATAGGCCCATCCCGCCAGAATCAGGGCGAGGGCGATAAGTAGTGTCTTGGCCATGTTTTTCTCCCGGCCGGAGGAGACTGCGCAATGCCGACGACCCAATCAACCGCAATACGGCTATAGTAGAACCAGTCGTGGCTCAATGCGACTTGCTTCCTCCAGGGCGTGGATGGCGCTCTTGCTGACGGCGAGGGCGGCTTCCTTGAGGGATTCGCTGACGGTGGGGTGGGCGTGGATGGGGCGACTCGGGTCTTGTCGGGAGTGGCCGGGCGCTTGACGCAGGCGGGGGAACGCCTAGCTTGCGCGCATGAAATACAACATCACCCTCGTGGAGTCCGATGAAGGCTGGGCGGTGTGGTGCGACAGCCTGCCGGGTTGTTGTTCGCAGGGTGCGACGCGCGAGGAGGCGCTGGCCAACATCCGTGTGGCCATCGCCGAATTTCAGGAAGCCAGCTTTGCGGTGAACGAGGCGGACCTGGGTGTGCGTTCTGTCCAGCACGAGGAAATATCCATCTGAGCCATGCCGAAGCTACCCGGCATCGGCCAGAAGGATGCGGTGCGGGTGCTGGAGAAGCGCGGGTTCCGGGTCGTGCGGCAGGGGAAGCACATCACTTTGTCGAATGGCGCGGTCATGGTGCAGGTGCCGCGGCATACCATCATCAACGCTTACACCATGGGTTACATCGCCAGGGTGGCGGGACTGACGCCGGACCAGTTTCGCGAACTGCTGTAAGTCGGACTGAGCAGTCGCGGCGGGATCAGCGATTCCGCGCTCCAAATCAAACTGCACAAGTCCGGCTCAAAGCGCGTGGATGGCGCTCTTGCTGACGGCGAGGGCGGCTTCCTTGAGGGATTCGCTGACCGTCGGGTGGGCGTGGAGCGTGCGGCCGAGATCTGCGGCGGGGCGCTTGACACTGGAATACATGAACGTATTACAAATGCGCATGCAAGGCCACGCCGTTACCAAGACCGTCAGGATAACCCGGGCGCTGAACGTCACCCTGGCCAGGCGGGCCCGGGCGGAGAAAAAGGATTTTTCGGAGGTCTGGCGTGAGGCGGTGGTCCGCGGCTTGCGCGAGAGCGAGGGGATCGACATGGCCGGGGCGCTGCAGGGGATCATTGGAAAATACGAGGGCAGTGGCGAAAGCCAGCGGTCGCGCATGAGCCGGTATGGACGCGCGCGCCATCGTTGACAGCGGGCTCATCGCGGCTTTGTGGGATCGCAAGGATCCATGGCACGCTTGGGCGGCAGCCACCGCGACGGGTCTGCGCGGGCCGTGGTTGACCTGCGAGGGCTGCGTGTCCGAAATTGCCTTTCTGCTGGGAGACGGGCTCGGACCGGCGGCCGTGCTCGATTTCTATGAGCAGATCGAGCGTGGGCTGATTATCAGCCGCCACCTTGTCCCGGAAGAGTTGGCCCGGGTGCAGGCCGAGACGGCGCGTTATCGCGGTCGGGTGGTGGATTTTGCCGACGCCTGTCTGATGGTGCTGAGCGACCAGTATCCGCGATTGCCGCTGGTCACTCTTGATGGAAATGACTTCGCGGTTTACCTGCGCGGCCGAAAAAACCGGAAGCTTGTCGTGCCGCCGCGGGCCTGATGACACAGGACTGCGCTGCAGGCTGCGACCAGCTGACGCGGCACCGGTCGGAGAAACAGCGTCAGAGCGCGTGGATGGCGCTCTTGCTGACGGCGAGTCGGCTTCCTTGAGGGATTCGCTGACCGTCGGGTGGGCGTGGATCGTGCGGCCGAGGTCCTCGGCGCTGCCGCCGTATTCCATGTGCGTGACCACCTCGCTGATGATTTCGCCCGCGTTGTAACCGAGGATCTGCGCGCCGAGGATCCGGTCGGTCGCGGCGTCGGCGATGATTTTCACGAAGCCGTCGGTCGCGTCCATGGCGATGGCGCGGCCGTTGGCGGCGAAGTTGAATTTGCCGACCTGGATGGCGCGGCCGGCGGCCTTGGCGGCGTCCTCGCCGAGGCCGATGGAGGCGACTTCCGGCTCGGTGTAAACGATGCTGGGCACCAGATCCCAGTTTACATGGCCGGCCTTGCCGGCGATCCACTCGGCGACGGCAACGCCGTCCTCCTCGGCCTTGTGGGCGAGCATCGGGCCGGCGACAACGTCGCCGATGGCCCAGATGTTTTGGACGGAGGTGCGGAGGTGGTCGTCGACCTTGACGCGTTTCTTTTCATCGAGCTGCACGCCGGCTTTCTCAAGGCCGAGACCGTCGGTGTAGGGCCGGCGGCCGACGGAGACGAGGACCTTGTCCGCCGCAAATTCAAGAGTCTGTCCGTCACGTTCGGCCACCAGGGTTGCGGCGAACATTTTCGATTTTAGATTCTCGATTTTCGATTGGCGGAGTCCGGTAACGCGGGCGTTGCATTCGATTTTCAGACCCTGTCTTTGGAGCGAGCGGGTGAAGGCGCGCACGATGTCGTCGTCGAAGGCCGCGACGATTTTCGGCAGGAACTCGACGACGGTGACCTCACTGCCGAGGCGGGACCAGACGGAGCCGAGCTCGAGGCCGATGGCGCCGCCGCCGACCACCACGAGTTTTTTCGGCACGCTGGGGAAATTAAGGGCGTGGTCGCTCGAGACGACAGTTTCGCCGTCGAACTTCATGAAAGGCAGCTCGACGGGGGCGGAGCCGGTGGCGATGACGAAGTGTTTGGCGGTAAGGCGAACCGGGCCGTTGAGGGCAACGGCCCCTACCTCGATCTCGGACGGAGATACGAAAGTTGCGGTGCCGGTGAAGACGGGGATCTTGCGGGCCTTGGCGAGCAAGCCGACGCCGCCGACGAGCTTGGCCACGACGGCGTCCTTGCGCTTGAGGATGGTGGGGAGATCGGCCTCGACGGAGCCGAGTTTGATGCCCGATTCGGCGGCGTGGTTTTTCGCCCAGGCGTATTGCTCGCTGCTGTGGAGGAGCGCCTTGCTGGGAATGCAGCCGATGTTGAGGCAGGTGCCGCCGAGCGTGGCGCGTTTCTCGATGAGGGCGACCTTCAGGCCGAGCTGCTGGGCGCGGAAGGCGCACACATAGCCGCCCGGGCCGGCGCCGATGACGATGAGATCGAATTCAGAAGGCATGAGGAGGAAACCGCGAAGGGCGCGAAGGGACGCGAAGAGGTGGCTGAGCTTCGCGAGGCTTGGCGTTCTTCGCGGTTGAGAATTGTTCAGACTCCGACGAGGAGGCGGGAGGGGTCTTCGATGACCTGCTTCACCTTGACGAGGAAGGTGACGGCCTGCTTGCCGTCGACGATGCGGTGGTCGTAGCTGAGCGCGAGATACATC
>JAYVZM010000238.1:0-11373 GCA_043783345.1 Verrucomicrobiota bacterium | reverse complement strand
ACCGCGCGCGTCAACGAACTGCAGGCCAAGGTCGCCCTCAACAGCGCCATCGCCTCGCTGCACCGCATCGAAGGCAGTTCGCTCCAGCGCTACTCGGTGAATCTGCCCTGAGCGAAATTCCGCGGCGAGTGCTCTCGCCCCCGGTGCAGTCCGGCGCATTTAGCCCATTCGGCTTACGTTTAAACCCTTGTCCCCACCCGGCGACAGGGGTTTTTTAGGCTTACCCCATGCCGTTCAAGACCATCATCGAACCGTTCCGGATCAAGACGGTCGAGCCCATCCGCTTCACCACGCGCGCCCAGCGCGAGGCCGCCTTGCAGCAGGCCGCCCACAATCTGTTTTTGCTCCGGGCCGAGGATGTCATCATCGATCTGCTCACCGACTCCGGCACCGGGGCTATGTCCGCCGCGCAGTGGGCCGGCATGATGCAGGGCGACGAATCCTACGCCGGCGCCCGCTCGTTTTTCCGTTTCGAGACCGCCGTGCGCGAGGTTACCGGCTTTCAGCACATCATCCCCGCCCATCAGGGCCGCGCCGCCGAGCGCATCCTGTTCACGAGTGCGTGCCAGTCCGGCGACGTCGTGCCGAACAACACGCATTTCGACACCACGCGCGCCAACCTCGAGGCGCTCGGCGTCACCGCCCTCGACTTGCGCTGCGCCGAGGCCACGCAGCCGGCGCTCATCGCCCCCTTCAAGGGCAACATCGACCTCGCCGCCCTCGAACGCTGCCTGATCGAGCATGCCGGCCGCGTGCCGTTCGCGATGATCACCATCACCAACAATTCCGGCGGCGGCCAGCCGGTGAGTCTCGCGAACATCCGCGCGGCCGGCGCGCTCTGCCACCGGCACGGCGTGCCCCTCATCCTCGACGCCTGCCGCTTTGCCGAGAACGCCTGGTTCATCAAACAGCGCGAGCCCGGCCAGGCCGACCGCACGCCGGCCGAGATCGCCCGCGAAGTGTTCGCCTGCGCCGACGGCTGCACGATGTCGGCCAAGAAGGACGGCTTGGTGAACATGGGCGGCTTCCTCGCGCTCGACGACTCCACCCTCGCCGCCCAGTGCCGCAACAATCTCATCCTCACGGAGGGTTTCCCGACCTACGGCGGCCTTGCCGGCTACGACCTCGAGGCGCTCGCCATCGGCATCAAGGAGGTCCTCGACGAGGATTACCTGCGCTACCGCATCCGCTCGGTCGCCTATCTCGGCGACAAGCTCACCGCCGCCGGCGTGCCGATCGTGCAGCCGCCCGGCGGTCACGCCATCTATATCGACGCGAAGGCCATGCTCCCGCACATTCCGCCGGCCGAGTTTCCCGCCTGGGCGCTGTCGCTCGTGCTCTACCTCGAGGGCGGCGTGCGCTCAGTCGAAATCGGCTCGGTGATGTTCGGCCGCCAGCCCGACGGCACCGAGAAACCCGCGGCGATGGAGCTCGTCCGCCTCGCCTTCCCCCGCCGCGTCTACACGCAGAGCCACGTCGACTACCTGGCCGAGGTGCTCCTGCACGTGAACAACCTCCGGCACCGCATCCGCGGCGTGAAAATCATCGAGGCCCCGGAGCAGTTGCGCCACTTCACCGCGAAACTGGCCCCGGCGCACGGCCGCCTCATCGCGGAGTGAGTTTGTTCGCCAGCCCGAATATTTCCTGCGTTTGCAGGCGTTGACTACACACCCCGCCCTTCCGGCATCCCTCTCCAGCCGGAACGATGCAATCAAATGTAGGGGCGCCGCTTGACGGCGTCCGCGCGTGCGCAGACCAACCCGCCATTCCCGGGCGTCCTCAAGCGACGCCCCTACGTTCACCATTTGGTTGCTCGGAAATCAGAGGGAAACGGCGGATTTACTGCATCGTTCCGGCTTCAGAGGGGACTTCACCTGCGCCTGTCTGGGTCCCCTCTGAGAGGGGTGGCGCTTCAGCGTCGGGTGTGTTTTCTGGCAATGAATGAATCTGAATATTGCCCGTTGGAACGGGCAGGCACGGAGGCCTGCCGCCACCAATCGATGTCCCGCCTTGTTGCTCCATCTCGAATCACGCATTGCCAAAATCCGCCCTCCGTCTTCTGTCCTCCTTGCCTGAAACTGCGGCACAGGACGCAGGTTTCAGGACAAGCCCCGGGTTTCCACCAGGAAACAACGGGATGTTCTCCGTCCTCCGAACCCCTCCCACTCATGTCCAAAAACCATTCCCCCGCACCCTCTCCTCAGTCTGCGCCCTCGTTCTGGCTGCCCTTTGCGACCATCGGCCTGCTCGGCGTTCTGATCGGAGCGACGCTCACCTACTTGGCACTGCGGCCCCAGTTGCGGCCCCCCGGGGCGACTGCCGCCCTGCCGGTCGCCAACCCCGATCCGACCACCCATTTGCCCACGCCGGAATTGACCGCCGGTCAACCGCCCGCCCAGGCTGACCGCACGCTCGGCAATTTCTACTACGATCATCAAAACTGGTCCCAGGCGATCCGTTACTATGAGTCCGCCATCAAGCAGGGCAGCGACGACGCCGACATCCGCACCGACCTCGGCAATGCTTACCGCTTCGCCGGCCGGCCCGCCGATGCCCTCGTCCAATACGGGCGCGCCCAGGCGATGAATCCGGCGCACGAGTTCAGCCTGTTCAACCAGGGCGGGCTCTACCTGGAGGACCTCAAGCAGCCCGCCAAGGCCATTGAAATCTGGCAAAGTTATATCGCGCGCTTCCCCCAGGGACGGAATGTCGAAGCCGCCCGCCAACTCATCGCCCAGGCCCAGACCGGGGTGACCGGACTGGTGCTGCCGCCCCCGACTGCGCCCGGAAAATCTTCCGCGACCGAGGATCTGATCCTCCAGCAAATCAAGGCCGGCCAGACCAAGACCGGCAAACCTTGAGCCGCCGGTCTCCGGTTTCCCTGTGACCACTCCTCTCGCCCTCCGCATCTGCGTCTGGACCTGGCTCATCGCCGCGATGCTGGTCGGCAACTACCGGCTGCTTCCGCGCCTGCCCATGCCGGCGGTGCAAGGCGTGCTGTTCGGGCTCACCGCCCTCCTGCTGCTGCTCTATTTCCGGGTCCGCCGTCTGCGCGACTGGATCGACGCCCTCGACCTGCGCTCGCTCGTGCTGCTGCACGTGACCCGGTTCGTCGGGTTCTATTTCCTGTTTCTCTACCAACGCGGCGAACTGCCCTACGAGTTCGCGGTGCCGGGGGGCTGGGGTGACATCATCGTCGCCGTGCTCGCGCTGGGCGTCGTGTTCTGGCCCATGAACGACCTGCGGCGGCGCCGCGCCCTCACCATGTGGAATGTCATCGGTTTCGTGGACATCGTGCTGGCGGTGATCACCGCCGCGCGCATTGGATCGGCGGCGCCCTGGCGGATGATGGCGCTCACCGTCCTGCCATTGAGCCTGCTGCCGACCTTTCTCTTGCCACTCCTCATCGCCACCCACGTCATCATCTACCTGCGCCTGCGGCGCGAAGCTTCCGCCGCATGAAACCCGAGCTGAAATACGGGCTCCTCGGCGGAACGGCCATGATCCTCTGGACCCTCGCGGAATACGCTCTCGGGGCGCACAACACGCGGTTTGCCCTCGGCCAATACACCGGCTGGGGCACCGAGGTCATCCTGCTCGTGATGCTGTGGCGTTTCCTGCGGCTCAAGTTTGCCCTCCTCAACCGCTACTGGCTGCCGGCTTGGGAGGGCCTGCTCTATGGCGCGCTCACCAGTTTCGTGGCCGGCCTGGTGTTCTGCTCATTCCTCAACGTCTACGTCAACTTCATCAATCCCGAGTGGCCCGACCTCTACATCGACTGGCAGGTCGCCCGGATGCGGGCCGGCGGGAGCACCGAGGAGATGGTGCGCGAGTTCGTCCGCTTCTTTCGCTGGATGGCCAGCCCGACTGGCCTCGCGGTCATGATCATCGGACTCCACACGTTGCTCGGCAGCGTCATTTCAGTCATCCTCACCCTGTGGCTAAACCTGCGGCACAAAGAGCCCGCGCACCTCGGCTGACGGCGCGTCCAGCTGCGCGTGCGCCGGCAGTTGGGTCTTGAACCACGTGCGCTGTTTCTTCACGAGCGCCCGGGTGTTCTTGGCAATGAGTCCGGGCAACTCGCTCGCCATCAGGCGGCCCTCGATAAACTCGACCGTTTCGCGATAACCGATCGCATTCGCCGCGCTGGGATTTTGCTTCAGCCCGGCCGCCAGCAGTCCGCGGACCTCCTCGACCAGGCCGGCCTGTAGCATCGTTGCGACGCGCTGCTCGATGCGCCGGTCCAGGTCGTCCTTCTCGCGCACCAGTTCGCACAACCTGACTGCGTAGTCGGCAAACGGCGCCGGCTGCGCCGCAAAATCCGCCAGCAGCTCCGCCAGGGTCCGCCCCGAGGCCCGGCAGCGCTCGAGCGCGCGCAAGACGCGGCGCGGATTCCTGACGTCCAGCGCCCCCAGGCCCGCCGGATTCAGCCCGCGCAGTTCCTCCACCAGCGCGACCAGGCCGTGCGTTTCCAGCCGCTGCCGCAGCTCCGCGCGCAGCTCCCCCGGCACCACCACCTCGTCCGCCACCGGCGAGAAAAAAGTCTTCAGGTAAAATCCGCTGCCACCCGTCACGAGCACCCGGCGTCCCCGGGTAATGATGTCCGTCACCGCCCGCCGGGCCTGGGCAACATAATTTGTTATATCCATCTGCTCGGTCACGGCGCAGAGGTCGATCAGGTGGTGCGGCACGCGGACGAGCTCGGCCTGCGTTGGCTTGGCCGTGCCGAGGTCCATGCCGCGATAGAACAGCAGCGAATCGCACGAGACGATCTCCGCGTCGTTTGCCTCGGCCCAGCGCAGCGCCAGCTCGGTCTTGCCGACGGCGGTGCAGCCGGTGAGGACATGGAGGGTGCGGGTCACGTCGGCCATGCAACCATGCTGGCGGATGCAGGCAAAGCTAGTTTTGCCCCGTGCCTGTAGCGGCGGTTTATGACCGCTGTCGACGTCGTTGCGTTATTCTCCGGCGGTCATAGACCGCCGCTACAAAATCCGGGATTCGTCCGGTGCCGCAATCGTCACAACAAAATCCGTGCAATCCGGGCCGTCCGCGGTTTTCCTTGCGGTCTTCGCCGTGAAAGTCCGGTTCATCTTCAATCCTTGCTCCGGCTCCAATCGTAAGAACCCTTATCTGCGCGACCGGGCCGTCGATTTCATCGCCCATCACGGGCTCGACGGCACCGTCGTCCCGACCGAGCGGCCACGGCACGCGACCGAGCTGGCCCGGCAGGCGGTGGCGGACGGCTGCGAGCTGGTGGTCGCCATCGGCGGCGACGGCACGATGAACGAAGTCGCCTCGGGTCTCGTCGGCACCCCGGCGATCTTTGGCCTGATTCCCTGCGGTTCGGGCAACGGCCTCGGCCGCCACCTCGGCATCCACCAGGCCGGACACGGCGCCTTCCGCACGCTGGTCGAGGGACGGTCCATGTCCATCGACACCGGCCTGGTCAACGGCTTTCCGTTCTTCAATGCGATGGGCCTCGGCTTCGAGTCCGACATCGCCGTGCGTTTCAGCCGGCTCACCAGCCGGGGGCTGACCGGATATTTCCGCGTAGGCGTTCCAGCCTTCTTTTCGCACCACCCCGAGCAGCTTGTCATCCACCATGCCGGAGCCACGGTGCAGCTGAAGGCCTTCACCCTCGCGGTCATGAATTCCGACCAATATGGCAACGATGCCCGTGTCGCCCCCGGGGCCAGGATGGACGACGGCCGGTTCGAACTCATCAGCGTGCCCCAGGTCGGCTTTCTCAGCGCGTGCACCATGCTCTACCGGCTGGGCACCGACACCTTTGACCAGGTCGAGGCTGTTACCCGCCTCAGCGGCTCGGAGTTTGTCATCGAGCGGAGCAAGCCGGGCTGGATCCACACCGACGGCGAGCCCCGGGCGACGACGGCCCGGCTGGAGATATCGTTAAAACCGCACAGCCTGCGGATCATGGTGCCGGCGGCGGACCAAGCCGGCTGAAATTTTTTGGGGAGGCGGGGTGCACTCACCCCGCTGGTTTCAGTCATCGCGGCTTGTGCCTCGCGGGGTGAAGGGCACCCCGCCTCCACTCCACAGTCAGCTCACCAGATACCGATACGCCGTCCCGTCGGTCGTGACGATGCGGTTGCGCCCGCCTGTTTTGGCCGCGTAGAGGGCTCCGTCCGCCGCGGCCACCAGGTCGCTGGCGCTGGCGGCGTCTTCCAGGCTCGTGGCGACGCCGGCGCTCAGGGTCACTTCGATCGTCAGGTTGGTCTTGGGCACCACGCAAGGTGTCTCGGCCAGCAGCAATCCGAGCCGCTGCATGCCCTCGATGGCGCTCTTCCGGTCCGTCTCCACCATCATGACAGCGAACTCCTCGCCGCCATAGCGCGCGACGCGGTCGACATTGCGCACCTGCCCGGCGAGCAGGCTGGCCACATGGCGCAGCACTTCGTCGCCGGTCTGATGGCCGTGTTCGTCGTTGATGCGCTTGAAATGGTCGATGTCGACCATCACCAGCGTGAACGGCCGCTTGAAACGCACGCTGCGGTCCCATTCCTCCTCGAGGATGCGCTGGAACTCGCGGCGGTTGAGCAGGCGGGTGAGCTCGTCGCGCTGGGCCAGTTGCCGGAGCTGGGCGAGCGTCTCGTCCAGTTTCAACGCGTAGCGGATGGCGCGCTCGAGCAGGCGGGGGGTCAGGGTGCCCTTGACCAGGTAGTCCACCGCGCCCGCCTCCATTGCGGCCAGATCCAATTCTTCCGTGTCCGTGGCGGTCAACACGATCGCGGGGGTGAAACAGCCGGCGATCCGGGCCTCGCGCAGGAGCGCCAGACCGTCGGCCTCGTTGAGCCGGTAGTCGAGCAGGCACGCGGCGAATCGGCCGCTCGAAAGTCTTTTCAACCCGTCGGCGTAGGTCGCCGCATACTCCAGCTCAAATGGGCCGCTGCGGAAGCTCTTCATCATCGACTCCAGAATCACCTGCTGCAGCGGGTCGTCGTCGATCAGCAGGATTTTGCGCGGCTTCGTCATGCGGGTCCGGCGGGGATCAGGCGATGCCCGCGACCAGCTCGGCGGCGGTGATGCGCAGCCGCGCGGGCAGGCCGGCGCGGTTGTCCAGGTTCTCGCGGATGACATTCACCAGGGCGCTGCCGACGACGACCCCGTCCGCGCACCGCGCCACCTGCCGCACCTGCTCGCGGGTCGAAATGCCGAAACCGACGGCCACCGGCAGGGCCGTGTGCTGGCGGATGCGCGCCACCGCCTCGGGAATGTTGGCCGCCACCTGGTCGCGCACACCGGTCACGCCCTCACGCGACACGTAGTAGATGAACCCGGTCGCCGCCGCGCCGATCAGGGGCAGCCGTTCCGCCGGGGTCGTGGGGGCCACGATGAAAACCGTCTTCACGCCGTGCTGCTTGCACGCGGTCAGCATCTCGTCCGCCTCCTCGGGCGGGAGGTCGAGCGTCAGCATGCCGTCCACCCCGGCTTCCTTCGCCGCGCGGACATAATTTTCCACCCCGTTCGAAAAAACCAGGTTGTAGTAGGTGTAGAAAACGATGGGGGCCTGGCTGAAGTCGCGGACGCGCCGCACCAACTCGAACACCCGTTCCGTGGTCATGCCGCCCGCGAGCGCGCGTTGGGCGGCCAGCTGGTTGGTGAGGCCGTCGGCGAGCGGGTCGGAGAACGGCACGCCCAGCTCCAGCAGATCCGCCCCCGCGTCGAGCACCGCCCGGCAGGCGAGCACGGAAGTGTCGAAGTCCGGGTCCCCGGCGCACAGGTAGGCGACAAACGCGGCGCGTTTCTCGCGGCTGGCGCGGGCGAAAGCCTGGGTGATGCGATCCATGGAAGGCAAAGAGTCGAAAGCCTGACGCCGGGGGTCGAGCGAAATTTGCATCCCGCCCCGTCAGGGCAGCGAGAATTCCACCAGCACGGGACGATGGTCGGACAGAAAACTGCGGACAATCTCCGCCTTGGGCTCCCGGCATTCCTCCGGCAAATAAACGTAATCCAGGGCACGGGCCGGCATCAGCGATGGAAACGTGCGGCCGGTCTTCGGCAACAGGGTGTAGTCGCTGGTCTGCTCGAAGTAACCGAGCAGCGTCGCCGTGGCGTCGGGCCGGTGCGAAGGGTTGTTGAAGTCGCCGCAGAGGATCATCGGCGTATGCCAGTGCGCGGACCGGTGCTTGCGCTGCTCATCGAGGTAGCGGATGAGCCGGCCGGCCTGGGTGAGCCGCTGCGGCCGCGAACTGTGGTGCAGGTGCACGTTGACCAGCGGCACGCGGCCTTTCTTGGGCACCTCGATTTCCGCGAATACAAAACCCTTTTCCCCCAGCTTGCCGAGGCCGAACGGCGTGGTCTCGCTGTGCGCGATGGGAAAGCGCGAGAGGACGGCGTTGCCGTAGTTGAGGTGGAAGCGGCCGAGGCGGCGGTTGTTCACCCCGTGCACGGCGTGCGCCAGGCCGGTGTTGGCGCTCAAAAAAGCCAGGTGGTCGAAGCTGCCGTTCCAGCGCGAGTTCTCGTCGATCTCCTGCAGGGCCACGATGTCCACGTTCAGCCGTTGGATGAGCCGGGCGATCTTCAGCAGGTTGGATCGGATCTTGGCGGCGGAACGCAGCCCCTGATGCAGGGGCAGCGCCCCGCGGGCGTGCGCGATGTTGAAGGTCAGGAGGCGGTAACGCGGCATGTTTAAGCACTATACCTGCATGGAAAAGCAGCAACGGCAAACCGGCGGGGCGGCACGGTCCGCGAATCCCAGAAGAAGGGGTTGACAGCGGCGGATCGGCCCACGAATTTTTCGACCCTACACGGCGGCCATAGCTCAGCTGGTTAGAGCACAAGATTGTGATTCTTGGGGTCGCGGGTTCGAATCCCGTTGGCCGCCCCAATTTCAGGCATCGGCGGAAGTTTTATTAAATTCCCCTCGCCTCCCCGCCGGCTTCCGGTATCCGGTGTCAGGCATGATTTCCTTAAAGAAGCTGCTGGGCAAGGAGGAGAAGTTCTACGACCTGCTGGAGGCGAGCGCCGAGGAGGCCCGGTCCAGCACGGCGCTGTTGGCCAAGATCCTGGCCAACGAGAGCGCCGCCCAAGCCTCGAGCATCCACGACATCATCCAGACGCGCCGGAAGGACAAGCGCATCACCCAGGAAATCACCGAGGAACTCTGCAAGACCTTCGTCACGCCGTTTGAACGCGAGGACATCGAGGCGCTCTCCCTCGCCCTTTACCGTATCCCCAAGACCGTCGAGAAAATCGTCGAACGGCTGACCATCTGTCCCGCCCGCGTCCCCCGCGAGAGCATGCAGCGCCAGGTGGTGCTGCTGGAGGAGGCCGTCGAGTCGGTCGTCTTCATGGTCAAGGAACTGCGCAAGGGCACCCAGATCGAGCGCATCCAGGACGCCCATTCGCGCCTTCAGTTCGCCGAGGGCGAGGCCGACAAGGTCATGCTCGCACTCGTCAAGGACCTCTACAACGGCCCGTTTGACGCCAAGGAGGTCGTCATCCTCATGGAGCTTTACGACTTGGTGGAGACGGCCGTCGACCGCGCCCGCGATGCCGGCCAGGTCGTCTTCCAGATCATGCTGAAATATTCCTGAGCCCGACTGCCGCCCCGCCGCCGAGCCATGACCATTTTCCTGATCGTCCTTCTGGCCGCGCTGGTCTTCGAGTATATCAACGGCTTTCACGACGCCGCCAACGCCATCGCGACGGTCGTCTCGACCAAGGTGCTGACCCCGCGCCAGGCCATTGCGCTCGCCGCGACCTTCAATCTCATCGGTGCACTCATGGGCACCGCCGTTGCCAGCACCATCGGCAAGGGCCTGGTCGACACCAGTGTGGTGACGATGGTGACGATTTTCTCCGCTCTCACCGGCGCGATTGTCTGGAATTTGCTGACGTGGTGGCTGGGCCTGCCGTCCAGCTCCAGCCATGCGCTCATCGGTGGCCTCTGCGGCGCCGCCGTCGCCTCCTCCGGCGGCAACTGGAACGTGCTCCACTGGGCCACCACCGACGCCAAGGGTGCGGCGGCAGGCCTGTGGCCCAAGGTCGTGCTGCCGATGATCACTTCGCCCCTCGCCGGTTTCTTCGGTGGCGCCATTCTGATGTTTTTGCTCACCATGTTGATCCACCGGCTCAGACCGCGGGTGGTGAACAATGTGTTCGGCAAACTGCAACTCGTGAGCGCCGGCTTCATGGCCCACAGCCACGGCTCCAACGACGCCCAGAAAACCATGGGCATCATCGCCCTCGCCCTCTTCACCGGCACCAAGTCCGGCGCGTTCAACGATCTCCCCCCCTGGCTGGCTTTTCTGCGCACACCCGAGTTTGCCGTGGAAAAATGGGTCGTCATCACCTGCGCCGTCGTCATGGCGGCCGGCACCGCCGCGGGCGGCTGGCGCATCATCCGCACCATGGGCCACAAGATGGTCAAGCTGCAGCCGGTGCACGGCTTTGCCGCCGAGACCACCGCCGCCGCCATCATTCATGTCGCTTCGACCTACGGAATCCCCCTCTCCACCACCCATGCCATCTCCACCTCCATCATGGGCGTTGGCGCCGCCAAACGCTTCGGCGCCGTCAAGTGGGGTTTGGTCGAGCGCATCATCTGGGCCTGGATTTTCACTCTGCCCGTCTGTGGCCTCATCGGTTACCTGACCATGCTGGTCTGCAGCGCCCTCGGCTACCGCTGAGCAGGCTGCAGGGCGGGATCGCTGATCCCGCCGTCGCAGGCCTCATCACATTCGAGGCGGGATCAGCACCGTTGCCGCGTGCTCGCGGCCGCCTGCGCGCGAGGCAAACGATCCCGCCCTGCCTTTCACACCGGCGGCGCGGAGGCGCCGGGCGGCGGACCGGACTTGGCGATGTCGCTGTGCCGGATGTCCTGCCCCCGCGAAAGGAACACCATCTCCTCGGCGATGTTCACCGCGTGATCGGCGATGCGCTCGAGGGACTTGGAAATGAACATCAGCTCGAGCGCTCGAGCGATGGTGTCGGGCTTCTCGATCATGAAGCTGGTCAGCCGGCGGTAGACGAGGCGGTTGAGGTTGTCCACCTCGGCATCGCGGCGGATGACGCTCAGGGCTTTCTGCTCGTCCTCCTGCACAAAGCAGTCCAGGGCGTCGCGCAGCATCTCCAGCGCGATGTTGGCCATGCGTGGCATGTCGGCGTATAGCTCCAGGCGCGGTTCGATGGCGAGCTTGCGCGACCGGCGGGCGATGCTCGTGGCCTCATCGCCCACGCGCTCCAGGTCGTGGCTGGCCTTCATGCCGACCACGATCAGGCGCAGTTCCGAGGCCACCGGGCCGCGCAGCGTCATGTAGCGGATGGCCTCGTCGTCGATCTGCACCTCGAGCTTGTCGAGCTCGTCGTCCGCCGCGATGACCTTGTCGGCAAGGGCAAGGTCGCCGTCAG
>JAYVZM010000237.1:0-4619 GCA_043783345.1 Verrucomicrobiota bacterium | reverse complement strand
AGCCGCGCCGGTCGCGGGGTTGCTGATGGTGCGAAGGTCGGTGACGCGCCGCGGCCGATCATCCTGCCGGAGGCTGAAACTGCCGTAGAGACTGAATTTGCCCCGGCTGTAACTGGGCGAAATGCCGGCGTTGGAGCGGTTCTCGTTGCCAAAGCTGGCGTTGGCCGTGCTGGAAATCCCGCTGTCATGCTTTTGCTTCAGGGCGATGCTGATGATGCCCGCGGTGCCGTCCGGCTTGTATTTGGCGGACGGGTTGGTGATCACCTCGATCTTGTCGATGGAGTCGGCGGGCAGCTGTTGCAGCACCTCGGCCCGGCTCTTGCCCATCAGGGTGGAGGTCCGGCCGTTGATCAGGATCATGACGTTGTCCGACCCACGCAGGCTGACGTTGCCGTCGATGTCCACCTGGACCGAGGGAATGTTCTGCAGCAGGTCGCTGGCCGAGCCGGCGGCGTTTTGAATTTCCTTGCCGACACTGTAGACCTTCCGATCGATCGTATTGTAGAATGCACGCTGCTGCCCCTTCACCTCGAACTTTTCCAGTTTGAGCGCGGGTTCCCCCGCATCCAGGGCGCCGAGGTCGATGGCCTGGGCTTGGACGCGGAAGGGCGGCGTTTTCTTGTGGCCGGCTCCGACCAAGCCATAGGCAACCCGGTATTCGCCGGCGTGAACATTTTCCAGGCTGAACCGGCCCCGGTCATCCGTCATCGTGCTCTGCACGGGCGAGCCGTCCGCGCTCCTCTCCAAGGTGACGATGACAGACTCGATGGGACGGTTGCCGGTCGCTGGGTCGATCACCACGCCCGCCACACTGTGCGCAAGAGTCTTTTGAGCCCGGAGGCGGCCGGGAAACAACAGGGCCCAACCGGCCAAAACGGCGAGCATCCCGGGCAAAACACGTTTGGCGAATCCTGCCCCGGGATGCCGGAAATTCGAAAACAGGACGGGGCAGGGCGAAAGGAAGCGAGCGACCATTCTCCCGAGAGTAGCAGTCGCGGGGTTATGGAAACATTATGTTCGCCGCCTGGTCCGCCGGAGAATTCACTGCGAGCGGCGGGATCAACGGGTGGAGCGGTTCCGGGCCCGCAGCTTTTCCATGACCTGGCGGAAGGTGATTTCGGCCCGCACCCGGGAACTCAGGCTCAGGTCCGTGCCATCCGGGCCCCAACTGGTGCGCGCACTCAGGCCGATGATCCATTGGGTCTTGGAGTGGAGGGTGAATTTTCGCGGCACATACCACAGCAACCCCGGCTGCAGATAGAAAAAATTGTCGGTTCGGCTGGTGAGCAGCGCGGTGGTCGCGTAAGTGCCGGTAAGCGTCCACTTGAGCTGGCCCAGGTCATAGACGCCGCCGGCGGTCAGCGAAACGTTGTCGTCGTGCGGCTGGTTGGTCGTAAAGATTCCGTTCACCGAGCTGTCACTCACGATGTCTACCCCCATGCCGGCGAATGTGGTCAACTGGGGAATGCGGGTCCAGAAGTGCTGCACGACCACGGTCGGGGTGAAGTGATTGTGGCCGTCGGTCATGTCCAGCGGCGGATGGCCCACAGGCAGCTCCACATTCAGGCCCAGGCTCGTCTCATAGTTGGGGCGGGGCCAGCGCTCAAAGACATACTTCGAGCCGAACCGGAGCTTGCCGATCCCATAGCCGGCCGAGTCGCCCAAGCCGTGCGTGAAAAACGCCGAGGCTTCGCCGCTGAGTTCGAAATTCTCGTCCAGGGCCCAGCGCAGGCCGGTTTCGACGCGCAGGTAGTCGCGCCGCACCAGATCGCCGAAATGCGGGCGCAGAATGATCTTCATGGTGCCCGGGAGATCGAGTTGGGGCAGTTCGCCGCCGAACAGCCCGTTGATGCGGGATAGCAAGGGCCGGGGTGCCGGCGGGGGCGAGGATTCGGTCTTTTCCTGGGCCCAACCGGTGAAGCCCAGCAGCCCGAGGGCGAGCAATTGAATAAGGCGGCGCAGCATGGAATCAGGGAAGGAGTTGGAGACGGTCAAGCGGCAGCCGGACCAGCAGGCCCTGTTGCAATACATCCACAGACACCACAATGCCCTGCGGGTTCGCGGGATCGTCGACGTAGCCCTCGAGGCCATGCAGCGGTCCGCCCTGCACGCGCACATGCGTGCCTTTCTTCATCAACGGGTGCAGGGACGCCTCGAGTCCCGAGGCGCAGATCAATTTGACATCCTCCAGCTGGCGCAGGAACACCGGCTCATTCACCACCATCATCGCCCGGACGATCAGATCCTGCTGGTAGATCCGGTCCTTCCGCGCCGGGTCGAGCTGGGCGAAGACGTAGCCGGCGAACAGCGGCTTGGTGAACGTTTTTTTCTGCGCGCCGTAATGCCGCACGCTCTGGATGAGTGGCAGGTAATGGGTGAACTTCTCCAGCCCCAACAGCGCGGCGAATTTCTTCTCGCACCTCGGCTTGGTGTGGCAGACGAACCAGTGCGGCTCGGCGAAGTCGGGCAGGTGCTGGCCCATGGGCTAGACTTTCGCCAGCATCCGCAGCGCCTCGATGTAACCGGGGAAACCCTTGCCGGAGATCATGGCCCGGCACGCGCCGGCGGTCATGGAATGCCGCCGGAATTTTTCCCGTTTCCTGATGTCGGAGATATGGACCTCGATGGCGGGCAGGCCGGCGCTGGCCAGGGCGTCGCGGAGAGCGATGCTCGTGTGCGAGTAGGCGCCGAAATTCACGATGAAGGCCTCGATGCCGCGGTCGGTGAGCTCGTGGATCTTGTCCACCAGCGCGCCCTCATGGGCCGATTGGAAGAACGTGACGGTGAAACCGAGTTTTTTCGCCTCGGCGCGGATCAGCTTCTCCAGGTCCTGGAGCGTGGCGGTGCCATAGATGGCCGGCTGGCGCCGGCCCAGCCGGTCGAGATTGGGGCCGTGGAGGATGGCGATTTTCACAACGGATTCTCCGTTTCGATGAACTCCCAAGGCAAATGGAATTTTTTGGCCAGTTCGGCGGCGAGCGCCTTCACCCCGTGCATCTCGGTCGCGTAATGGCCGCAGCAGATGAGGTTCAACCGGTGCTCCTGGGCGTGATTGAACCACTCCTCGCGCAGTTCGCCCGTGATGAGGGTGTCCACGCCCGCCGCGAGCAGCTGCGGCACGGCGCTGTTGCCGCTGCCGCTGCAGAAGGCGACCTGCTTGGGCGCGGCCGGGCCGCAGTCCACGACGACGACGCGCGGGTAGAGCTCCTCCAGGCGCGCACAGAGCTGGCTGCGCTTGAGCTTGTTGGTCGCGATCCAGCCGATGGGTTCGCCTTCATGGAAGAGGAACGGACGCTTCGCCTTCAAGCCGAGCTGGCGGGCGAGCAGCACATTGTTGCCGATCTCCTCGTGGGCGTCGAGCGGGAGATGGCTGGAGTAGACCGCGCAATTGCCGCTGACCAGCGCCGCGTAGCGCCCGTAGACCTGCCCGGTCAGCGGCTGCACGCCGCCCCAGAACAGGCCGTGGTGCACGATGAGGAAATCGATGCCGCGCTCGACCGCCTTTTCAAACGGGACCAGGCCGGCGTCCACCGCCGCGCCGATCTTGGTCACGCGGCCGTCGTTGGCGACCTGCAGGCCGTTGTGCGCGCCGGGGAAATCCGTGAACGCGGCGCGCCGCGTTCGCTTGTCGCAGTAGGCGGTGACTTCATTGAGGGTGGGCATGGGGCGGGAGGCCGATTCGGCAACTATGTGCGCTAAAGCCCGCGCCGAAACTCACGAGCCAAAAATCACCGCTTTCGTCGGGCAGCGCGGTTTTCAGGCTTTCCTCGAGGGCGAACAGCACCGCCGGGCTGCTCATGTTGCCATGCTCCTGCAGCGTCCGGGCACTGGCCGCCAGCGAATGCGGCGCCATGACCGGTTCGAGCGCCTCCAGCACGTCGCGCCCGCCCGGATGGGTCACCACCCGTCTCACGGACCGCGGGCCGCGCTCGGCCCAAAGGCGGGCGACGGCGGCGGCGGCCAGTTCGGGCACGGAGCGGTGCAGCAGGTTCCGGAGTTTGCCGTTGCGCTGCTCGAAGCGAAGCTTGTCGCGGTCGCCGGGCAGATGGAGGGTGTTGAAGTCAAAGCAGCCCAAACCGGAGGGTCCGGGAGTGGCGCGCCAGATCGTGGCCGCGGCGCCGTCGCTGAACAGGCAGGCGCTGATGAGCACGCCGGGATCGTCGTCGAGATAGAACGCCGCCGAGCAGACCTCGAGGGCGATGCAGGCGACGGTGGCTTCCGGCTGGGCGCGCAGCACGTGGCTGGCGGCGCGCAGGGTGGGGATCGCAGCCCCGCAGCCGAGGCCCACGAGGTCCTGCAGGAAAACATTCGGCCGGAGGCCGAGCAGTTCCGCGACATAACTGGTCAGGCCCGGGCACAGGTAACCGGTGCAGGTGCAGATCAGCAGGGCGTCGAGATCGGCCGGCTTGATGCCGGATTTTTCCAGCGCGCCGGTCAGGGCCCGCGCGGCGAGCTTCGGGCCCTCGCTGCGGAAGGCGGCGTTCAACTGGTCGGACGACAGCTCGAAGACTCCCTCGATGTTCGGGAGCGCGAAGTGCCGGGTGGCGATGCCGTGGTTCCCCTTCAGGATGGTTTGCAGAATGAGCATGGAGCGTTTTTTCAAACGCTCGCGCGCCGGG
>JAYVZM010000236.1:0-4621 GCA_043783345.1 Verrucomicrobiota bacterium | reverse complement strand
CCTCACAGCGTTTTGCGGTCCATCCGTGTTGGTAGCCAAGAACAAGGGTCTGCGTTTGGCAATGGTGCAAGTTTCTGCGGGCGGGCGGCGTGTTATTTCAAAGCGGCGAGAAACTCCTCGGCTGCGACGCCGGCTTGCTTGAGCACACCGTTCAGAGCCCAAGGATTGATCTCGCGGTGCATTGGCACACGCAGCCGCGATTGCCGCGGCGCATCATAACGTGACTGCCTTTCTGACGGACAACAACAAAGCCCGATCGCTCCCAGGCCCTGACGGCCTTGCGGCCGGAGACTCCCGGCAAATTAGGCATGGGCGGCCGCGACTTCAAAAGTGGTCATCATCGCCCGACCGCCGGATTTCATGGGAAATTCGGAAAGATACAGCTCGGTCGCTTCCTTGAGATTCCGCAACGCTTCCTGCTGGGTGCGGCCCTGGGTGGTGGTGCCGGTTTCCGGGTTGTAGGCCACCAGCATCTTGGAGCGGGGAGCCGGATAGATGACTGCGGTCAGGGTCTGCATGATGTGACTACTATGCGGCTAGGGACGGCGGTGTCAATTGACGGGGTGGGGCACCCCGCCTCCAACGCTCAGGGCGCGGTGGGTTTGGCTGAGGCCTCGTCGGGCTTCGCGGCCGGCCAGTTCGACGGGCTCGGGGCGGGCAGCACGATGAATTCGTGCGCCTGGGCGGGATCGAGGTATTGCTTCGCCAGGGCGCTGAGCTCGGCGGTGGTCACGCTTTCGTTGTCGCTGTAGCGGCTGCGGCTCCAGTCGAGCCGTTGCGGAAACTCCTGCGCGGAGGCGAGCACGGTGTTGAGCCAGTATTGGTTGGTGCGGGAGGATTCGCGGAGCGCCGTAAGCACGGGCTGTTTGGCGCGGACGAGTTCCTCCTCCGTGACGCCGTTGTCGTGCAGCGACGCGGCGACGGCCTTGATGGCGTCGGTGATGGTGCGGGCCTCGGCGGGCGCGACCGTGGCGTCGGCGATCAGCCAGCCGTAGCCGGGGTAGGTGTCGCTGAGGTCGGAGGCGGTGTTGGGACTGTAGGTGCCGCCCATTTCCTCGCGGATTTTCACGCGCAGCCGGTCGCTGAAGACATCGGCGAGCAGCCGCAGGCGGCGGGCCAGTTTGACGTCGCGGTTGTCCGTGGCCGGCCAGTAGAGGCGCACGACGGCTTTCGGAATCTCAGTCACGACGGAATACTCCTTGGCCAGTCGTCCGGCGGGAAGAGAGACCTGGCGCGCTTTCGCATAGGCGGGCTTGTCCGCGCGCTTGGGCAGCGCGCCGAAGGTCTGGGCCACGGCGGCGAGGGTGGCGTCGGGAGCAAAGTCGCCGACGATGGCGATTTCAATCGGGCCCCGGGCGAATTCGGGCGTGAGCCAGGCCTTCAATTCCTCGAGGGTGCGCGAGAGCATGACGGCCTTGGGCGGCAAGCCGAAACGCACATCGCCGCTCGCGAGGAGGGGCGCCACCTCGAGTTGCAACGGGCCGTCGGGGGTGTGCTCCAGCCGGGCGTAGAGCTGCTCGGCGCCTTTTTTCACCTGGCGGAGGGCCTCGGCGCGGTAGCCGGGATCGGTGAGGTAGGCGCAGATAAGTTGGAGCTGGGGCAGCAGGTCGGCGCGGTTGGTGGTTCCGCTGAACGTGAACGCATCCTCCTGCGCGCCGAAGCCCAGCCCGAGCGTCTTGCCGGCGAGGATGCGCTGGAGATCGTCGACGCTGTGTTTGCCGAGGCCACCCGGAGTAAAGGCGACATTGGCGAGCAGCGACAGGCCGGGCCGGTCCATCGGCATGGTGAGGGTGCCGCCGCCGATGCGCACGGAGACGCGGATGCGGCCGGCCTCGAAGTCGGTGGGCTTGAGGTTGAGGCGCACGCCGTTCTTGAATTGGATGAGGGTGGCGCCGAGGTCGTCGACCGCGGTTTTCTTCGCCACCTTGCCGGCGGGACCGAAATCGGTGTAGGCGAAGGCGCCCTGTTCGTTCCGGGCCTGGGCGGCGACGGGCACCGCGCGGCTGGCCTGGTAGGCGGCGGTGATGGTCGGCTCCGGATGCGACAGGGTCAGGTTGCCGGTGACGAAAATTTTCCGGCCGCTGGCCTCGGCCCAGGTGGCGCGCAGCGCGGCGGCGCAGTCCTCCGGCGTGACTTTGGCGAGGGCGGGCTGGTATAGCGCGAGAT
This sequence comes from Verrucomicrobiota bacterium, assembly GCA_043783345.1. Taxonomy (GTDB): domain Bacteria; phylum Verrucomicrobiota; class Verrucomicrobiia; order Opitutales; family Opitutaceae; genus Lacunisphaera. The sequence goes on along the minus strand of JAYVZM010000236.1, from coordinate 2,455 downwards.
TGGCGGCGGGGTGGGTGGTGACCGAGCGGTCGAGCACATCGTTGGCCAGCTCGTCGGCGAGTCCGTTGGAGTGGCGGGTGGCGGCGGTGCGGACGGCCTGTTCGAGATTGTTGCGCATCTCGGCGACGGACTCGGCGAGTTCGTCGGGCTGGAAGCCGTGCTCGAGCGCGCGGCGCAGTTCCTGCTCGGCGACGGCGAGCGCGGCCGACCACTGGTCGGGCCGGCAGTTGAGCTCGATGGAGGCGTTGCGGAAGAAATCGAACTGCTCCGTCACGCCGACCAGACCGCTGAGGAACGGCGCCCCTTCCTTCTTGGCGAGGATGGAGAGCCGGCGGTTGAGCATGTGCAGGGCGAGGGTGCGCGGGAGATATTTGAGCCGCAGGGCGGCCGTGTCGGGTTCAAAGGCGTAGGGTGTGACGGTCTCGAGCGCGACGTTCGCGCTGCCGGCCTCGGGCTCGGCGTGCAGTCCTGCGATGACAGTCTCGGAGGCGACGACAGTGCCGAGCCGGGGCTCGGATTGGGCCGGGGCCCGGGCGGTGAGCGGAGAGAACAGTTCCGTCACCAGCGGCTCGACCGCCGCCGGGTCGATGTCGCCGACGATGACGACGACCATGCGTTCGGGGCGATACCAGGTGTCATAAAATTCCGCGAAGCGCGCGCGGGGCGCCGTCTTGATGACCTCCTCGAGGCCGATGGGCAGGCGCTGCGGGAAGCGCGTGTCCGGCACGAGAAAGTCGAGTTCGGCGAGGAAGGTGCGCAGGCCGACGGAATCGCGGGCGCGTTTTTCGCTGAGGATGATGCCGCGCTCCTTTTCAATTTCCTTGGAGTCGAGCAGCAGCCCGCCCGCGACGTCGGCGAAGAAAGTGAGGGACTCGCGGAGCGTCTCGGACTTGGTGTCGGGCAGTTCGAGCTGGTAAAGGGTGCGGTCGAAATTGGTGGAGGCGTTGGTGTCGCCGCCGAAGTCCATGCCGAGGCGCTGGAAGAATTCGACGACGCTCGCCGCGGGGAAATGCCGGCTGCCGTTGAACGCCATGTGCTCGAGGAAATGGGCGAGGCCGCGCTGGTCCTCGTTTTCATAAAGCGAGCCGACTTGGATGGCGAGGCGGGCGCTGACGCGGCCCTTCGGCTCCTGGTTGTGGAGGAGGGCGTAGCGAAGACCGTTGTCGAGCCGGCCCCAACGGACGGCGGGATCGGCGGGCAGATCGCTGGTTTCGTGCGCGAAGTCGGCGGCGAAAGCCAGCAACGGAGCCATCAAGAGGGCGAGAAACACACGACGCAGGGCGGGGGCGGAGCGAAGGCTGGACATGGAAGGAGTTACTGTTTTCACCACAGGGCAGAGTGCAAGTTTCCAGTGCTGAGAGGGATGGGACAGGGCGACCGACTTTTGTGTGGCAAATTGCGCACGTCACTCCCTATCTGGTGGATACTCATGAAAGCGAAAGCCAAGTCCAAGCCCGAGCTGGTGAACGCGGCCCTTGCCCGCAAGAAGGGGCCGGTGTCGAAGTTCCTCGCGCACCATTACCGGCATTTCAACGCCGCTGCGCTGCTGGACGCCGCCAAGGGCTATGAGACCCACCTGGCCGCCGGGGGCAAGATGCTGGTGACGCTCGCCGGGGCCATGTCCACCGCCGAATTGGGTATTTCGCTGGCCGAGATGATCCGGCGCGACAAGGTCCACGCCATCGTCTGCACCGGGGCGAATCTGGAGGAGGACATCTTCAACCTGGTCGCGCACGACTACTACGAACGCGTGCCGCACTACCGGCACCTCACGGCGCAGGACGAACAGGATTTGCTCGCCCGGCACATGAACCGCGTGACCGACACCTGCATCCCGGAGATGGAGGCGATGCGCCGCATCGAGAAGGTCGTGCGGGAGGAGTGGATCAAGGCCGACCGGGCCGGCGAACGCTATTTCCCGCACGAGTTCATGTATAAAATCCTGCGCGGGGGAAAGCTGAGGAAGACCTACCAGATCGATCCGAAAAATTCCTGGGTCCTCGCCGCGTGCGAGCGGAACCTGCCCCTCATCGTGCCGGGCTGGGAGGACGCCACGCTCGGCAACATGTATGCGGCCGCCGTCATCCGCGGCGACGTGAAGCATGTCCACACCGTGCGCACCGGCATCGAATACATGACGATGCTCGCGCAGTATTACACCGGGACGGCCCGCCGGCTGAAAAACGGCGAGGGTTCGCTCGGCTTTTTCCAGATCGGCGGCGGCATCGCGGGCGACTTTCCCATCTGCGTCGTGCCGATGCTGCACCAGGACCTCGAGCTTACGCGCGTGCCGCTCTGGGGATACTTCTGCCAGATCAGCGACTCGACCACCAGCTACGGCAGCTATTCCGGCGCCGTGCCCAACGAGAAAATCACCTGGGGCAAGCTCGGCGCCACCACGCCGAAGTTCATTGTCGAGAGCGATGCCACGATCTGCGCCCCGCTGATCTTCGCG
>JAYVZM010000235.1:0-11431 GCA_043783345.1 Verrucomicrobiota bacterium | reverse complement strand
TGTTGCGCGCGGAACCGAAGAATCGTTTGGGCTTCTGCAGGGCGTTGGACTCGAGGCCGCCGGACATGATCTTGCCGCTGTTCGAGGCGAGCGCGTTGTAGGCGCGGGCCAGGCGGGTGATGGAGTCTAAAAGGATGACGACGTGCTCGCCGTGCTCGACCAGCCGGCGGGCCTTTTCAATGACCATCTCGGCGCAATGCACGTGACTCTCCGGCGCCTCGTCGAAGGTGGAGCTGACCACCTCGCCCTTGCAGTGGCGCTTGAAGTCCGTGACTTCCTCGGGACGCTCGTCGACCAGCAGGATGAGGAGCCTGGCCTCGGGCGAGTTGGCCGCGATGGAGTTCGCCATGTTCTGCATCAGGATGGTCTTGCCGGTGCGCGGCGGAGCGACGATCAGGCCGCGCTGGCCGAAGCCGACGGGCGTGATGATGTCCACCATGCGCATCGAGACGTCCTTGGCCTCCTGCTGTTCGAGCATGATGCGCTTGAGCGGGTAATAGGGCGTCAGCTCCTCGAAGGGCGGGATCTTGGAAATCTCGGACGGTTTCCCTCCCATGACCTTGCGGATGGCGACCACGGCCGGGCAGCGGTCGGTGCCCTGCGGGGGCTGCAACTGCACCTCCACCGAGTGGCCGCGCTTGAGACCGAGCTGCTTCACGAAAATCTCCGGCAGGTAGGCATCCTCGGGGTAGAGGCGGTAGTTCACGTCCTCATGCACGATGAAGCTGTGGCCGCGATCGGTCATGTCGATGTAGCCGCGGTCATAGAGCGGCCGCTTCTGCTCGGTGATGGAGACGAAGACCTGGGTGATGAGCTGGCGGCGGTTCGGCGCGCCCTCGAATTTCACGTCCATCTTCTTGGCGTAAGCGGTGAGGTCGGCGAGATTGAGCGAATAGAGCTCATTCAGCCAGATCGGCTCGGCCTTGCTGCTGGAAATCTCGTCGGCCAGCTTCTCAATCGCTTCCAGGCTCTGGAAGCGCGCGGGATCGGGCAGGTCGCCAGAGTGGATGACTTCCTTCGGCGGACCCGGCTGCGGCGGATGCTTGGGCGCCTGGAAACTGGGATTGCCGCCCCATTTGCCACCACCGCCGCCGCTGCGGAAATGTTTGCCGCCGCGGCCGCGCCGGCCGAATTTGCCGCCGCCACCGCCGTGCTGCTGGTATTGGCCGCCGCCTTCGTCGTAGTTGCCCTCGCCGCCCTGCTGGGGTTGGGGCTGCTGGTCCTGCCCGCCGCCGTTCTGGACGGGGGGCGCTTCGGCTTGGGCGGGCGCAGGTTCGCTGACCTGCTGGACGGGAGCCGGGGCGGGCTCGGGGGCCGGTGGAGGCGAGGACTCGCGCGGCGCGGCGTCACCGCCAACACTCTTGGTCGCCACCTTCTTCGTGGTGCGGTAGAGCCGGGAGCGCGCCGGGCGCTTGGTTTTGGCCGACTCGCCGCTGGCGGAATCGGACTTTGCGGTTTCCTCGTCGGAATTAGGGGGGGCTGACATGGAGATGGCCGTTGGGCCGGGCGGATTGGGATTTCAAGAGGCGGTCGGCCAGTGCATTAACCTGCTCCCGTAAAAAGTCGGTGGAACCGTCGTTAAGGAGAACATGGTCTGCCAGCTCGCATTTTCGGGCCAGTGGCAGTTGCTTGGCTAGGCGCTGGTGGGCGAGTTCCGGGGGAATGCCGCGCTGCTCCAACCGCCTCAATTGCGAGGCGGAGTCTGTGGTCACGCAGACGGTGAAATCAAACCAATTCTCCAGTCCTTTTTCAAACAGCAGGGGCACCTCGACAATGAAGGCGGTGCCCCGGGCCTGGCCGAAGATATCCCGCCAGCGCGCCAGCACGCGCGGATGCAGCAGTTCCTCCAGCCAGGCGAGCGCGGCGGGGTCCTTGAAGACCACCGCCGCCACCCGGTCGCGGCGCACGCTGCCGTCGGCCGCCAGCATGGACTCGCCCAATTTCGCGCGGATGGCTGCGACTACGGCGGGATCGGGGAGTATTTCCTCGCGGACCATGCGGTCGGCATCCAGTTGGCGGAATCCGCGGTCGGCAAAGAGGGCCGCCGCCGTCGATTTACCGCACCCCATGCCGCCCGTCAGGCCGACGATCAAGTTGGTGGTGCCAGTCATTCGTGTCGGCGAAAGACAATGGGCTTGCCCGATAGGGGGCAACCCCTATCTGCTCACCCCGGATGGTTCCACCGCACACCGTCAATACCAAGGATCCGCTCGCGGTGGCCGCGGTGGTGAAAGCGGCGTTTGGCGACATTGGCGCCGAGGCCAGCTGGCCGCTGATTGACCGGCTGATTGCGGATGTGACCGCCATGTTCGCGGGCCGCTATCCCGGCTACCGCGGCATTGACATGGCGTATCACGACTATGAACACACCCTGCAGGCAACGGTGTGCCTGATCCATATTTTGCACGGTCGCCGGCGCAGCGTTGACAGGCCGGCGCTGCCCCCCCGGGATTGGGAACTCGCCCTTATGGCCGTCCTGTTGCACGACAGCGGCTACCTGAAGGAAAACCACGACGTTGCGGGCACGGGGGCCAAATACACCCTGATCCACGAGCGGCGCAGCTGCGACTTCGCCCGCCTGTATCTGCCCCGCCTGGGACTTTCCGCCACGGAGATCGAGGACGTCTGCTCGGCCATCATCTGCACCGGTCCGCAAAGCAGGATCAGCCAGATCACCTTCCACCGCGAGGAGGCCCGCGTGTTCGCCTTCATGCTGGTCACGGCTGACTATCTCGCCCAGATGAGCGCGGCGGACTACCTCGACGAACTGCCGGCCCTGTATCGCGAATTCCAGGAGGCCTACGAACACGAGCAGCTTCCGCCGGAGAGGCGTCCCTACCAGTCCTTCCCGGAAATGCTCGCGAAGACTCCCGGCTTCTGGACAAATTACGTAAGACCGATGCTCGACTTTGAGGCGGGCGGGGTGCATCGCTATTTGACGACAGCGGGCCAACCCAATTCCTACTTGCAGGCGGTCGAAGCCAACCTAGCCGAAGTGCAACGGCGTCTGCAGGCGGGAGCGGGCTAATACCAATCCTCCTCCCGTTCCCGTCTCATGCTCGCGACCATCTGCTCGGCAGCATTGCTGGGCATTGACGCCGTGCCCGTCCAAGTTGAAGTCAACACGGGCGAAACCGGCGTGCCCAAGCTCATCCTCGTCGGCCTGCCCGACGCCGCCGTCAAGGAATCCGAAGACCGCGTCTTTTCCGCGCTCAGCAACTCCGGCCTCCGGATGCCGCGCACGCGCACGACGATCAACCTCGCGCCCGGCGACCTGCGGAAGGAGGGCGCCATCTACGACCTGCCCATTGCCTTGGGCATCCTGGTCGCCACCGGGCAGCTCGTCTGCGACCGGCTGGCCAACCATCTCATCGCCGGCGAACTCAGCCTGTCCGGCGCCACGCGCCCCATCAAGGGCGGCCTCGCCATGGCCGTGCTGGCGCGCGAACTGGGCAAGAAAGCCGTCCTCCTCCCGCCGCTCGCCGCCCAGGAGGCCGCCCTCGTCGAGGGCCTGGCGGTGTATGAGATCGCCTCGCTCGACCAGGCCAACCGGTTTCTCGCCGGCCAGCTCGAGCTGACGCCGCTCGAGCCGCCGCGCGCCGCAGACCTTCCCGCCCGCGGCGCGGACCACGAACCCGACTTTGCCGACATCAAGGGTCAGCATGCCGTGCGCCGCACCGTCGAAATCGCGGTCGCCGGCGGCCATAACCTCATCATGATCGGCCCGCCCGGCTCCGGAAAATCCATGATCGCCAAGCGGATTCCCGGCATCATGCCGCAACCGACGCTCGACGAATATCTCGACATCCTCCGCATCCACTCCGCCGCCGGCCAGACCATCGAGGGTGGCGTCCGCTACCTCCAGCGTCCCGCTCGCGCCCCGCACCACACCATTTCCGATGTCGGCCTGCTCGGCGGCGGCGCCATCCCCGGGCCGGGGGAGATTTCCCTGGCGCACCACGGCGTGCTGTTCCTCGACGAACTGCCCGAGTTCAAGCGCTCGGCGCTCGAAGTGCTGCGGCAGCCGCTGGAGGACGGGCACGTCACGATCTCCCGCAGCGCGGGCAAGATCACCCTGCCCTGCCATTTCATGCTGGTCGCCGCGATGAACCCCTGCCCGTGCGGCTACCTCGGCGACGCCAAACACGAATGCCGCTGCTCGCCCGCGCAGATCCAGCGCTACCGCGCCCGCATCAGCGGGCCCCTGCTCGACCGCATCGACCTCCACGTCGAGGCTCCCGCCCTGTCCATCGCCGAGCTGCGGCACGACCGCGCCGGGGAACCGTCCGCCGCCATCCGCCGCCGCGTCGACAACGCCCGGCAACTGCAGCTGGCGCGTTTCTACGACACCCGCATCACGGCCAACGCCCGGATGCCCGTCTCCCAATTGAAGAAATTCTGCGCGCTCGACTCCGGCCTCGGCGACCTGCTGCAGCAGGCGATGGAGCAGCTGTCGCTCTCCGCCCGCGCCTACGACCGCATCCTCAAGGTCGCGCGCACCATCGCCGACCTCGCCGGCGCCGAGCGCATCGAGTCCCCCCACCTCCTCGAGGCCATCCAATACCGCAGCCTCGACCGGAATGTGTTCTACTAGGACTTCGCCGCCGGCGCGGCCAGCAACACGCGCTGCACCGCCGCCACCATTTCCTCGGCTGTCATTGGTTTGGCCAGGAAGGCCAGGCGGCCGGGCTCTTCGATGATGTCGGTGCGGCCGACCACCACGCCGCTCATGGCGACGATCCGCACGTCGGGATCGAGGAGCCGGAGTTCCCGGATGACTTCCGCGCCTTGCATGGCCGGCATCATCATGTCGGTGATCACCGCGCTGACCTCGTTGCGATGCTGGCGGTAAAGGTCCAGCCCCGCGTGACCGTTCTCCGCCACGAGCACATGATAGCCGTAAGCCTCGAGAATGGCGGTGGTAATCTCGCGCACGTTGGATTCGTCATCGATGACCAGCAGGATTTCCCCGTGGCCGTGGGGCTGGGGCGGGGCCTCGGGAGCGGCCGGGGCCGCCGCCTTGTTGAGTATCGCCGGAAGATAGATCCGGAACTCGGTGCCGCGCCCCGGCTCGCTTTGCACCTGCAGGAATCCCCCGTGACCCTTGATGATGCCCTGCACGGTGGAAAGTCCGAGCCCCGTGCCCTTGCCCGCCACCTTGGTGGTGAAAAACGGATCGAAAATGCGATTGATCAATTCGGGCGGTATGCCGGTGCCGGTGTCGGCCACGGTGATGAGGACGTGCGGCCCGGCCTGGGCGCCGGGGTTGGCCAGCGCCAGCTTGCGATCGACCGGGGCATTGACCGCCTGAAACAGCAGCCGACCTCCATTCGGCATGGCGTCGCGGGCGTTCACCCCCAGGTTCATGAGCACCTGGCTGAGCTGGGTGGAGTTCGCGAGGACCAGCCAGAGATTCGGCGCGACGTCTGTTTCGATCGTGATGGCCCGCGGCAGCGTGTCGCTCAGGAGCAACACGACATCCTTGATGACCAGTTGGGGCTGGATTTCGGCCCGCTTGCCCTCCGCCCCCCGGGCAAAAGCCAGGACCTGGCGGATGAGATCGGCGCCGTGCTGGGCGCTCTTCTCGAGCACCTCGACGAGCCGGAGCAGGCCGGGGTCGGACAGCTTCTCCTGCAGCAGGTTCACCGCCATCAAAATGGGGGCGAGCACATTGTTGAGATCGTGGGCGATGCCGCCCGCGAGGGTGCCGATGCCCTCCAGCCGTTGCGCGCGCAGGAGCTGCGCCTCCAGCTTCTTTTGCTCGGTGACGTCGGTGTTGATGATCAGGATCGATTTCGGCCGCTCGTTCTTGTCCCGCACGAGCGTCCACCGGCTGACGATGTGGCGCAGATGATCGTCCGCCCCGGCCAACTGCATTTCCCGAGTCCAGGCGCCCTGCGCATAGATTTCGCGCAGCGCCCCGGGCAGCAGGCCCTGGTTGAACAGCCCGAACATGGTTTGCAGAGTCGGGGTGCGGCCCGCCTCCCCGGTCCAGCCGAACAACTGGGTGGCGCTCTGGTTCCAATACGTGATGCGCCCCTCCAGATCGGTGACGCAAATGGCATCGCGCGCCTTGTCGAGCACCTCGGCCTGCTCAAGCAGGCGTTGTTCGGCGTGCCGCCGCAACAAATGCTCCCGCCGCTGTTCCAGCGCGGTGCGAATGGCCGGGACGAGGCGTGCCGGACGGTCCTTGAGCAGATAGTCCGCCGCGCCGTGCTGGAGGGCGGCAACGGCATAGTCCTCCCCAATAGTGCCCGAGAGAAACAGGAAAGGCGTCGACGATCCGCGTTTGCGAACCAGCTCAAGGGCTTGGAGCCCGTTGAAGGCCGGCAGGGAGTAATCCGAGAGGATCACATCGAACTCCTCGGCCTGCAACGCCGCCATGAAATCCTCGCGATTATCCACCAGTTTGAGCGCGCAGTCGGGCCATGCTTGCATGATCTGGGCATGGACCAGCTTTGCATCCGCGAGATTGTCCTCGAGATGAAGGAGTCGCAGGGGGGGTAGAATGGGCTGCTTCGATGCCATGGCCAAAATTAAAGGACCGATTTACCCAGCGGCGGTTCGGTAAACACGGCCCAATCGCCACCCATCCCCCCGAATGCAGGGCAGGCCCTCGTTTGACCTGGGAGAGGATGCTTTCCGACTTGGGTGTTAGTCAGCATTCATTGCCGCCTCGGCCCCAGCGGCACAGGCAGTATGCTATAACTCTCTGTTGACTCAAGCATTAAGAATGCTGGAGGAACAGCGATCACGCTCCTTTGCTCAATCGAAAATCTTCAACTACCGGGGACGGATTCTCGTCTCGCCCGTTCTTTGTCCGAGTCCACTCGCAGACCACGGACGAGGTTCACAATTTGGGATTATCGATGCCGAGTGCGTCCGCCAGGTCCGTCAGGTGCTCCTGTTCCTGCACGACAATTTCCCGCAAAACTTCACTCAGGCCGTATTCCCCCATGGCCTCGGCTTGGCGGATGCGCTGGCGATAATTCAAGATGGTCGTCCGCTCGTTCTCAAGGTCGAAGCGCAGCATGTCATCCGGCTTGTCGGACATTTTAACCGATTTCGGGGCGACCACCGGCGTGCCGTTGAAATAGTCGATTTGCTTGGCGATCAGGAGGGCGTGATCCAGTTCTTCCGCCGCATGCTTTTTCAGTTCACCGGCGATGTGCTGGTATTTCGCCCCTTTCATTGTCTGGCTGTATACGATGTAGGCGATGATGGCCTGGTATTCCCTGGCCAGATCCTGATTGAGCAGCCGGATCATTGCTGTGCGGGTAAGGGCGGTGGCTTTTTTCATGGTTGTTCTGCGCTGTCGGGGCGGGTTCTTCTCAATGCGAATACGCTGCCACTAAGACCGCTGATCCGGCTTGGGGTGCGCGGATATCTTCCAACGGCGCACATTTCCCCCCCACCCAATCTCCTCCCGTCCGGCGAACCTGTCCGCATCCCTTGTTGTGAGCTGTTGGGCCGTCTCTTAGGGGGTGTCTCCCCTATTTGGGCCGAACCGTTTGTTCCAAATCTGTAAACAGGGGGACGAGCTCAGATGCATTGAACGAATTTGCGCCCGCTGCGTCTTTCACAGGGTAGTTCAATTAGGTTTGCTTGGTGTTAGGGTGAAGGGCCGTCCAGGGGTGGACGGCCCTTCTTCATTTCGGTAGGGACAGCCACCTCGCCCGCTCGGCGAATTTCCTCCCCACCCCGGCTGGGTTGATGCATACGGGACCCTGCAATGAAAAAGACATTCCCGCTCAAGGTGCCAGGCAGAGAGGACCAACGGGTCGTCGAAGCCATCAAAAATGACATCCGCAAATACGTGAAACGGGAACGACGCAAAGCGCTGCCGACAGGCGTCGATTTCTGGGATTTCGCCTGCAAGGTGGGATTGGAGCAGGCCGCACCGGAAGCTAGGCACGTGGCCGAGGTCATCCCCGCCATCGAGGCGGCGGCGAAAAACGGTTGCACCGCGGTTTACGTCGAAATCATCGCCATCCCCGGTCACCGGACGAAAAAACCATTGCCACCGGCCGTCGGCGCAGCGCCCCGAGACGAACCGTCGGGCTCGGGCCTCGCCCCTCAGTTCGGGACAACCCCGGCCGATACTTCGGAGTAACTGGGGGCGGCCGGAGCCAGCGAGCCCCGCGAACCGTCGGCTCAATTCAGCCGGAAACCCAGCGCCTCGAGTTCGTTCATGTTGAACGGGGCGCTCTCCAGCACCTCCTGCAGCTTGGCGAACGCCGCCGCCATGTCCGGCGCCTCGAACAGCGCCGCGCCGTCGTCGCTATCGTGCAAATGCACCGCCCACGGGCTCGTCGCCGCGGCGTGCAGCTGAAACGCCGAGCCGTAAAGATAATTGCCGGGCAGCCCGGGATGCGGGCCGGCCCCGGGCACGAGGAAAAGGGTGTGGATCGGATCGTGCGCGACCACCGCGCCCTGCTTGGCCCGGTGGTGGGCCACCCGGCCGGCCACCGTCAGCCGGTAGCTCTCGGCCTTGGCGTGACGCGCCGCCGGCTGCGACTGGACGTAGCGGTTGAAAATAGCGCTGTTGCTCTCCAGCGCCTCGGGCGCGACGCGGCCCGCGATGACGTCCGCCAGATTGCTGGCGTGAAACAACGGCTGCCTGGCCAGGGAGCGGGCAGTGACGTGCCCGTCCTTGTGATCCGCATCCGGATAAGCCTGGTGCGAGGCATAAAGCCGCTTGATGGCATCCTGGTAGGCGGGCGTCACCGGGACGGCCCCGATGGGGCTGCGTTCGATCATATCGAGGACCGTCTGGTCAAACTGGGCGTTGGCGTCTTGGGACATGCGGGATTTCAATAACGGAGCCATCGCGCAAGACGAGGCTCATCTGTCTCCATGCCTGGGGCGTTGACCTGAGTCGGCGGATTTATCCTCGCCTTTGGGCCGTTTCCTCACGGCATACGCCCCATGCCGTTCAATAAACTCGGGCTCTATTCCAGCATCGTCCGCGCGGTCGCCGCCAAGGGCTATGGCGAGCCCACCCCCATCCAGCAGCAGGCCATCCCGGTCGTGCTGACCGGCCGTGACCTGATCGCGTCGGCCCAGACGGGCACGGGCAAGACTGCCGCCTTCGCCCTGCCGATCCTCAACCGGCTCGGCGGCCACAAGCTCCCCGCGCCGCGCATCCTCGTGCTCGAGCCCACCCGCGAGCTGGCTGCGCAGGTCGACGAGGCCTTCCGCGAGTTCGGCCAGTTCACCGCCCTGCGCACCGCCCTCATCCACGGCGGCGTCGGCTACGGCGCGCAGCGCAATGCCCTGCACAAGGGCAGCGACATCGTCATCGCCACCGTCGGCCGACTGATGGACTTCCTCCATGAACGCGCCCTGCGCCTCGACCACTTGGAGGTGCTCGTGCTCGACGAGGTGGACCGGATGCTCGACATGGGTTTCATCAACGACGTCAAACAGATCGTCAGCCTTTGCCCGAAGAAGCGGCAGACCCTCTTCTTCTCCGCCACGGTGCCGCCCGAGATCGAGGCGGTCGCGCGCTTCGCCCTGCACGACCCTGTCCGCATCGCCATCGGCCGGGCCCGCTCGGTCAACGAGTCCGTGACCCACGCGATCTATCCCGTCAGCCAGGGGTTGAAGTTTCAGCTCCTGCTGGCCCTGTTGGAGAAGACCGATTTTCACAGCGTGCTCATCTTCACCCGCACCAAGCACGGTGCCGACAAGATCGCCCGCCGGCTCGTCGAGGCGAAGCACTCCGTCGCGGTGCTCCACGGCAATCGCAGCCAGGCCCAGCGCACCGCCGCGCTCGCCGGCTTCAAGGAGGGCCGCTTCGAGGTGATGGTCGCCACCGACATCGCCGCGCGCGGCATCGACGTCGCCGGCGTGTCCCATGTCATCAACTACGACATCCCCATGACGCCCGACGACTACGTGCACCGCATCGGCCGGACCGGCCGGGCCGCCGCCGTCGGCGATGCCTTCACCCTCGTCACGCCGCAGGAAGCCAATGAAGTGCGCCAGATCGAACGCTTCCTCAAGGCCTCCATCCCGCAGCTCAGGCTCGAGGGCTTCGACTACCACGCCGTTCCCCCGCCCTCGCGCGCGGGCGAGGGCGATCACCGCGGCCGCCGGCAGGGTTACGGTCGCTCCCACAGCCGCAGCCGGCGTTGACCCGACTTTCTCATGCCCAACATCGAAACCATCCTGACCCATCCCGGCGGAGCGCATAAGGACGAGTTTCTCGCCTGCAGCGTGCTGCTCGCCCTCCATCGCGCGCCGGTGGTGCGCCGCGAGCCGACGCCCGAAGACCTCGCCAGCCCGGAGGTGTGCGTCATCGACGTCGGCCACCGGCATGAGCCGGCGCTGAACAATTTCGACCACCACCAGCTGCCGAAGGACCATCCGCCGACGTGCTCGCTGTCGCTCGTGCTGCAGCATCTCGGACTCTACGAGGACGCGCGCCAGTTTTGCGACTGGCTGGAACCCGCCGAGTGGTTCGACTGCCGCGGGCTGGTCTCCACGGCCAAGTGGCTCGGGGTCGGGCCGGATGTCGTCACGAAGCTCATCTCCCCGATCGACATCACGCTGCTGCGGCGCTTCGCTCTCGCGAAGCGGATCGAGCCGGGTGATCCGCTCGGGGAGGTAATGCGGATGATCGGCGAGGACCTCCTCGCCTACGTGAAGACCATGCGCGTCCGGCTGGATTTCATCGGCCGGCATGCGGAGATCTGGGACATGGATTTCGCCGACGGCCCGGGCAAGGTCCTGTTTCTCCCGCGAACCGATCCGCTGCCGGACGAACCCTCATTGGGCATGGATCAATTCATCATCAGCCGCGGCCTGACGGAGCAGGTGGTCGGCACGGTCTATCCCGACCGGCGGAGCACCGGTTATGGGCTCTCGCGTTTCCAGGACAACGCCCGGCTCGATTTCACGCGGATCGCGGACAGTCCGGACGTCCATTTCGCCCATGTTCGTGGTTTTGTTGCCAAGACGTCCGCCTCGGACATCGGCCAGTTGAAAAGCCTGATGGCCCGGGCCGGCGTGGCCTCGGTTAATCGTAGGGGCGGCGCTTGACGCCGTCCGCGGGCGCCGACCAGCGGCGCCCCTGCAACGCCGCGGGGCGCACGGCGGCTCCTGTCAGCCGATGCCCAGCAACTCCACCTCGAACACGAGGGTCGAGTTGGGCGGGATGGCGCCCGGGTAGCCGGCGCGGCTGTAGGCGAGTTCGGGCGGGAGCGTGAGCTTCACCTTGTCGCCGATCTTCATCGTGGCCACGCCCAGATCCCAGCCGGCGATCACCTGCCCCGCCCCGAGCACGAAGACAAACGGCTCGTCGCGGTCGACGGAACTGTCGAATTTTTTGCCGTCGGCAAACCACCCGGTGTAGTGCACGGTGACCGCCTCGCCCTTCTGCGGACTGCGGCCGGTGCCGGTCTTGAGTGACTCGATCTTGATTTCA
>JAYVZM010000234.1:0-4655 GCA_043783345.1 Verrucomicrobiota bacterium | reverse complement strand
ATGAACCTCATGCTCGTGCCGACGCAGATGATCAGCGGGCCCCTGGCGGATCACTTCGGTTACCGGCAGTATTTCATCATCGTGATGTTTGCCGCCATTCCGTCGCTGCTGGCCGCGTGGTTCGCGCCGTTCCCGCGCAAGTTCGGGGCGGCCGCGGAGCCGGTGCCCGCCGTCCCCTGAGGGTGGCTCGCGCCCGGATTCCGCACCGCGGCGGTGCGGCCTTTGCATTTGCACGCCAGACGCGAATGTTTTCCATGGGATGATCTTGTCACGCCCCACCTTCGCCGCCGCCCTGCTCCGATCAATCGTCATCGTGCTCGCTCTCGCCGGGTTGCTTCCTGCCCTGCCCGGCGCCACCCCGGAGAGCCTCGCGCTGAACGACCGCGACTACTTCGAGATGACGGGGCTGAACGTCATGCTTGGGAGCGATTATTATCCCGAGAGCCACCAAGGCGGGGTCGGTATCATCCAAAACGGCCTGCGCACCGCCACCAACGGCGACCTGCGGCTCGAACCCACGCCCGGCCAGTGGCAACCGGTGCCGGCGATCGGCCGGCGCGAGATCGATCGCGAGCGCCGGGAAATCCGCGTGCACCTCCAATATCCCGACGAGGCGAAAAACCGGCGGGGTTTCAACCCGATCGACTATCCCGATCTCAAGCTCGGCTACACCGTCCGCGTCGTGCCGGCCGACGGCAGCGCCTTTCGCATCATCGTGGACTTGGACGAACCGTTGCCGGCGGCATGGGTGGGCAAGGTCGGGTTCAATCTCGAGTTTTATCCGGGCACGCTTTTTGGCAAAACCTACGCCCTGGATGCGCATCGCGGCATTTTCCCCCGCCAAGCCAACGGTCCCGGTTCCTTCGATGCCGACCATGCCTACCAGCTGGTGCCGATGGCGACCGGCCGGCGGCTCGCCGTCGCGCCCGAGTCGAACGAGCAGCGCTTGGTCATCGAGGCCGCGCATGGCGGGGATCTGCAGTTGATCGACGGACGCGGCCAGCACAACAACGGCTGGTTTGTCGTCCGCGCGCTCGTGGCCGGCGGCGAGGCCAAGGGGGCGCTCGAGTGGCTCGTCACCCCGCACGCCATCCCCGGCTGGCTTTACCCGCCGGTCGTGCAGGTGTCGCAGGTGGGCTATCATCCCAAGCAACCCAAGTTCGCCGTCGTCGAACTCGACGCGCATGACAGCCCGAAAGGTGATGTGACCCTGCTGCGCGTCAGCGAAGCGGGCGGCCTCGAGCCGGTGCTGGCCAAAGCCGCGACCGTGTGGGGCGGGTTTCTCCGTTATCGTTACGTGCGGTTCGATTTCAGCGCGGTGACGGCGCCGGGCATGTATGTCGTCCGTTACGGCGTGAGCCAGTCGTCGCCGTTTGCCATCAGCCCCGCGGTTTACCAGCGCGATGTCTGGCAGCCGACGGTCGAGACTTTTCTCCCGGTGCAGATGTGCCACATGCGCGTGAACGACCGCTACCGGGTCTGGCACGGCCTCTGTCACGCCGACGATGCGCTCATGGCGCCCGTCAACCACAACCATTTTGACGGCTACGCGCAGGGACCCGCCACGCTGACCAAATTCCAGCCCGGCGAACATGTCCCCGGGCTCGACCGCGGCGGCTGGCATGACGCGGGCGACTACGACCTGCGCGTCGAGTCGCAGGCCGACACCGTGCACGGCCTCGCGCTGGCGTGGGAACTGTTCCATCCCACCATCGACAACACCACGGTCGATCAGGAGCGGCGCGTCGTGCAACTTTTCCGCCCGGACGGGAAGCCGGACCTTTTGCAGCAGATCGAGCACGGCACCATGTCCATCGTCGGCGGCTACAAGGCGATGGGCCGGCTCTATCGCGGCCTGCAGGACGCGTCCCTGCGCCAATACACGCATCTCGGTGATGGCGCCGTCATGACCGACAACCAGGTTTTTCACGACGATGCCAACGGCACTGCGCTCAAGGTCCTCGCCGCCGCCGCGCATGGTTCGCAGGGCGAGCCGGCGATCCCCGGCCTGCCGCCACTCGGCTCCGCCGGTTCGGCCGATGACCGCTGGGTGTTCACCGAGGAAAACCCCGATCGCGAACTGAACACCGCCGCCGCGCTCGCCACCGCGGCGCGCGTCCTCCAAGGGTTCAACGACCCGCTGGCGGCCGATTGCCGCCGCATCGCCATTGAGTTGTGGGATCACGCCCAGCCCCCGCGTTTCCCCTTCGCCCGCCTCGCGGCCGCCCTCGACCTGCTTCAGACCACCGGCGAGAAAAAATACGCGGACGCCATTCTCGCCCTGACCGACGAGATCGCGGCGCACATCGCCCCGCCGGACAATTACGCTTCCGCTCGCGCGGTGCACGGCGCGTGGCTGGCCGCCCGTTCGCTCGCCCTGATCCACGACCCGGCTTACACGGACAAGATCCGCGCGGCCCTGCGCAGCTACCGCGCCCACGTGGAGGCCCTCGCGCAGGAAACGCCTTACGGCCTGCCTTACAAACCCGACATCTGGGGCGCCGGCTGGATGATCCAGCGTTTCGGCGTCGAGCAATATTTCCTGCATGTCGGCGCGCCCGACATCTTCCCGGCCGATTACATGCTCAACGCCCTCAACTTTGTGCTCGGCTGCCATCCGGGTTCGAACCCCGCGGCGTTTGTGTCCGGCGTGGGAGCCAGATCGATGACCACGGCCTACGGCGTCAATCGCGCGGATGGATCCTATATTCCCGGCGGGGTCGCCTCCGGGACGGCGCTCATCCGGCCGGACTTTCCCGAATTGCTCGACTGGCCCTACCTCTGGCAGCAAGGTGAATACTGCCTCGGCCGGCCGACCAGCGACTACGTCTTCCTGGTGCTCGCCGCCGACCATTTGCTGAACCAATGATCCGGGCCCCTCTGCTTCTCCTGCTTTTTCTCGCCGCGAGCCCGCCCGCCTTGGCCGCCCCGCCGGACGGCCAATGGAACCCGACCAAGTGGAACGGCGAAAAGGCGTTCGTGTCGACTTCGCACGGCTGGATGGCGGTGGTCTCGCTCGAGCGCGGCCGGTTGATGTATTTCGGCGCGGCCGATCGCGACCTCAACTTGCTCCTCGCGCCTGGCTCGCGCGCCAACCGCAACGTCCTCGGGGGTCACCGGCTCTGGCTCGGGCCGCAGGCGACCTGGCCCCATGGCTGGCCCCCACCCGCCGCCTGGGAATACAGCGAACCGGAATCCTTCACCGCCGCCGATGGCCTGTTGCGGATGCTCATGCCGGATGCCGGCGACGGCTGGCCCCGTCTGACGCGGACCTATCGCTGGGAAGGGGCGAAGCTCGTCTGTGGGGCGGAGCTTGCCGGCGGCGCGCGGCCCGCGCAGATCGTTCACATTTTCCAAGTGCCAGTCGCGACCGTCGTCTCCGCGCGCCCCCAGCCCGAGGACGATTTCCCCGCCGGCTACG
The DNA here is from genome assembly GCA_043783345.1 of Verrucomicrobiota bacterium. Taxonomy (GTDB): domain Bacteria; phylum Verrucomicrobiota; class Verrucomicrobiia; order Opitutales; family Opitutaceae; genus Lacunisphaera. The sequence goes on along the minus strand of JAYVZM010000234.1, from coordinate 1,234 downwards.
TGCAATTGCCTTCCACCGCCGGCCCGTTTGCCGCCAGGTTTCCGGCGCCCCCTCACGTTTCGCGCCAAGACAATTCTCTCGCCCTGCGGCACACCGGCGTGGTGGTAAAGCTCGGCTTCCGTCCGCAGCCGCTGGCGGGCTGCACCGGCGATGGTTCGTTGCTCGTGAGCCGCGGCCCGCAAGCCGGCACGGTGGCGGGTGAACCCGACGAGGGGTTTTTCACCCAGGTCTATCTCAGCGGAGGAAATGAGCGGTTCATCGAGCTGGAGCAATTGTCGCCGCTGTTTTCCCCCGGCGCCGGGGCTTCGTTTGCCGTGATCCTCGAAGCCACGCGGCCCTGATTGCCCGCGGCCGCCTCCCCGGGCGCTCCCGACCCGGGTCGGCACGATTTTCTGGTCGCGGCCACCGGAGCAGCCTGCACTGTTGGCCGCGACCGTGGATTCGCTTACCCTCACCTATCCGAAGCAGGCGCCGGGGCGTTTGCCCATCCTCGATGAGTTGCGCGGCCTCGCCCTCCTGCTCGTTGTCTCCTATCACGTCTGCGGAGTCACGGGATTCGCCAACACGGAGCACGGCGAGTTGGGCGTGGATCTTTTCGTGCTGTTGAGCGGGGCGGCCCTCGCGTTGAACCACCGGCCCAGCGAAGGCGCGGTGAAATTCCTCTGGCGCCGGCTGGCGCGGCTGCTGCCGGCGTATTGGATCGCCCTGACGCTGTTCTGGCAGGGCGGGGTGCATCTGCTCAACCGCGTGCATGGGCCGGTCGAGGTGATCTCCCACTACTTTTGCCTCCACCCCTGGTGGGGCGACCAATATCTGCTCAGCATCAACGACTCGTTCTGGTTCCTCGGGCTCCTGGTGCTGCTGTATGTGGTCTACGCGGGGCTGCGCCGGTTCATGGACCGGCTCGACATTGTGGTCGGCGCCGGGCTGATGTTTTCGTTCGGCCTGGCGTGGTGGACGTATTACCGCATCGGCCAGCCGGCGCTGTTCGTGCATCTCGGGCTGCGGCCCTCGATCTTCTTCGTCGGGGTCGCCTTCGGCGTTATATTGCGCGACGGGGTGGCGCGCATTCCTTTGACCCCTTGGTTCGGCCTCGGCGTGCTGCTGTCGCTCTACGGGCTGTTCGCTTGTGGCATCCTGATTGGCTACACCATGTCGGGCTTTTCCGTCTTCGTGGCTTATTTTGCGTTGCGGGCAAATGCGGCGGCGGCCGGCCGCCGCTGGCTTTGCCGCG
>JAYVZM010000233.1:0-4655 GCA_043783345.1 Verrucomicrobiota bacterium | reverse complement strand
TTTCGCCGATCCATTTATGGCCGGGCGAGTCCGGGTGCATCGTGCGAAACGTGTAGAGATAACCGTCCGGTTCCTGCGCCGCCACGATGCGCGCGATCCAATCGTCGAGGTGTTTTTCGAGCGCGGCGTCGGGCGTCATGCTCAAGACGTAGGACGCGCCCTCGATCGCCTTGTAGGCGTCGGTGTCGTCGAACGGGTAGATCGTCGGCGGCTTGATCTGGAAATCCTTCTCGCCCGCCGCGCGCCGGCGCATCACCTCCGCGGCAAGGTCGAAATTCTTCAACCGGCCCGACTCCTCGCATTGCTTCATCGCGAACGGCACGGTCACGGCGCGGTTGACCTCCTGCTTCGCCTGCCAGAACCCGCCGGTCACGCGGACCGCCGTGAAGGGCACCGGCTGGAACGGGTAATCCGCCGCCAGCAGCGCGGAACCACCCAGCATGAGCAGAACGACGAAACGGGGCAGTCGATTCATGCCCGCATTCTCCGCGCCGATGAAAAAGCCGCAAGCTTTGACGCTGGCGGCTTTGCAGGACGGTTAGGTGCCGTGGAGGCGGGGTGCCCTCACCCCCGCCTCCCACCGGGATCAGAACTTCCACTCGACGCCGGCAAACACGCCGAACCCGAGCTGCGGATAACCGTTCACCTCCGCGTAGTGCTCATTGAGCAGGTTCTCGACCCGCGCCTTGATGGTCACGCGCGGGCTCAGCTGCCAGGCGCCGTAGACGCGCACGACGGCGTAGTCCTCGCCGTCGACGGTCGCGAAGGTCGCGGCATCCACGTCCTCGCGCTGCGCGACCCACGCCAGCCCCGTGCCCGCGCTGAGCCCGCGCCCGAAATCATGCCACAGGTCGAGCGATCCGCTGTGCCGCGGCCGGCGCAGCAGGCGCGTGCCCTGCGTGATGTTGTCCGCCTCCAGGTAGGTGTAGGCGAGCCGCACCTCCACCGCCCCGGGCAGGGCGAACTTGCCGGACAACTCCAGTCCCTTCGTTCGCGCCTCCTCGACATTGGCCGTCGTGCCGGGGAAAACCCCGAAATCAAACACGATCAGGTTGCGGTAACGCGTGTCGAACCACGTCGCGCTCAGCATGCCGCGATTGTCCGCGAGGAAATAATCCATGCCGGTGTCCCAGCCGCGCGCCTTCTCGGGCCGCAGGGTCGGGTTGCCGACGTAGAAGGCACTCTGGCCATAGAGATCCAGAAACCCCGGCGAGCGAAATGCCGTGCCGTAGCTCGCGCGGAGCTTCCAGCGCGAATCCCGCGACAGCCATGCGGCCGTCCCCCGGCCCGTCGTGGCGCGGCCAAACGTGTCGAAATCGTCGCTGCGCAATCCCGCCGTCAGGTAGACGTGCTCGACCGGCGTCCATTCATCCTGGACAAAAAAAGCCAGCAGTTGCTGCCGCTTGTTGATGTCGCCGAAGCCGGTGTTGCGCGTCGTGTTGAGCTCCGCCGTGAGACCGCCGGTCAGGCGATGCTGTTCGTGCGCGACGTAGGTGCTCTGCCAGTCGAGCACGGCGCGCCGGTTCGTGACCACCGTGGAGGAATTGCCAAACGGGCCCGGGCTTTCCGCCACAAAACGCCGGTCCTGGCCGCCGAGCACGACCTTGCTCGTCAATCCGGGCGCCGGCGCGAAGCCCGCGAACAACGTCATGAGCTGGTTGCTCTCACGTTCCTCGTTGTCGGGATCGTTGGCGCCAAAGCCGACCGCCGCGCCGGGCGAGCCGTAGCGGCCGATGAAGCCGCGCCAGGTCGCCCCCACGGCGACGGCCTTGCTCAACCGCCGGTCGAGCCGCAGGGCGTGGGTGACGCTGTCGAATTCATTGTTCGCGCGCTCATTGTCGGTATGACCCCCGGCAGCCGAGAACGTGTAGCCGTGTTGCTCATTGCCGCCTTGGGCGCTCACCGCGCCTTGCACCGTGCCGAACGATCCGCCCTCCACCGCCAGCGTGCCGCGTGCGGGACCCGTGCCGCGCTCGCTGCGCAGCGATACCACTCCCCCGACCGCCTCACCGCCGTAGAGCGTGCTTTGCGGACCGTGCGACACCTCGAGACTGTCGCACGCGCTGACACACATGCCGCCCAGCGAAACGGCGTAGTCCGTGTTGGGATCGTTGAAGCGGATGCCATCGACCAGAAACAGCGTCTGGTTCGAGTTGGAGCCGCGCAGGAAAAGCGAGGTCGCGCCGCCGGCCGCGCCCGATTGGAATGTCGGCGCCCCGGGGATGCCGCCCAGGGCCGACCGGAGATTGGTCAACTGCATCCGGGCAAGCTCGGCCGCGCTGAGGGTGTCGACGAAGGTGCCCGTGGTCGTCAGCGGTGCGGGCGTCCGCGTGGCCGTGAAAACATACGCCGGCAGTTTCTCCGGTTCGGTCGTTTGCGCGAACGCGGTGGAAGCCGGCAGGAAGCCGGCGAAGAGGAGCAGGCGCCGCAAGGACGCCGGGATGATGTCTTTCATGATCTGCTGTTGCTGTGGCAAGAGCAGACCGCCGCCTTGCTCCATGGAGGCGGGACCATCGGTCCCGCGATCGAGCCAAGCACGCATCCACTCCCACCCTTCAAATGTGCGTTGAAGGTTTGTCGCCGGCGCGCGCACTACGCACCGGCGCGGTGAGTTCTGAAGGCAGATGTTCGGACTCCGCATGTGTGCCGCGACTTTCGTCGCGGCGCCTCCCCCCTCGCCTTCATCCCGACCGAGCCGGAACTGGCTTTGCTCCCGCACCTGATGCGAGATTGGGGTTTGTGATGCATTACCGCAGCGCAACTGTGGCCGGATTGCACGGCCTTCCCTGTTGCTTCAGAGTTGATTGAAAGAACCTCAGGCACCCGCACGAATCCTCCTCATCCGCCTCTTACGCAAGCTCAATTCCTGTCACCCTTTACGTCATAACCCGGATGGATTCCGGGTATTAAGAAAGCCGCTTGCCTTTATCATATCATCGAATCTTGATGTATAGATACATAAGAATTTCATGCCCGCTGTTCCTCAAACCTCAGCCGAAATCGCGCTCCGCCAGCTACTGGCCGAGCGCGTCGCCATCATCGACGGCGCGATGGGCACGACCATCCGCAGCTATAACCTGACCGAGCAGGACGCACGGAGCGACCGCTTCAAGGACGCGCTCAAGGATCTCAAGAACAACGGCGACATCTACTCCCTCACCCGCCCCAACGAGATCGGCGACATCCACCGCCGCTTCCTCGAGGCGGGCTCGGACATCATCGAGACCAACACCTTTGGCGCGACCAGCATCGCCCAGAGCGAATTCTTCATCGAAGATCCCCGCGAGAAAGGCGGCCGCAAGGATCCCGCGTTCTATCAGGGCGTCATTGAGAACAAATTCCTCTCCGAACTGGCGCACGACATCAATTTCCAGTCCGCCCGCCAGTGCCGCGAGTGGGCCGACCGCATCGCCAACGCCACCGGCCGCCGCCGCTACGTCGCCGGCGCCATCGGGCCGCTGACCGTCTCGCTTTCCAACTCCCCCGATCCCGACGACGCCGGCTTCCGCGTCGTCACCTTCGACCAGGTGAAGGCCGACTACCGCCGCCAGGTGCGCGCGCTCATCGCCGGCGGCGTCGACCTGCTGCTGGTCGAGACCATCTTCGACTCCCTCAATGCCAAGGCCGCCCTCGTCGCCATCGAGGAAATCTTCGCCGAGGATAGGATCCGCCTCCCGCTGATGATCTCGGCCGCCGTCGGCCGCGGCGGCGAGACGATGATTTCCGCGCAGACCGTCGGCGCCTTCTGGAACGCCGTCCGCCACGTCAAGCCCCTCGCCGTCGGCCTCAACTGCTCGCTCGGCCCCGACCTCATGCGCCCGTTCCTCGAGGAGCTGGGCACGAAGTCCGACACCTTCATCTCCTGCTACCCGAACGCCGGCCTGCCGAATCCGCTTTCGCCGACCGGCTTCGACCTCAGCCCCGAGGACATGGGCCGCTACCTCGGCGAGTTCGCCACCAGCGGATTGCTCAACATCGCCGGCGGCTGCTGCGGCAACACCCCCGAGCATATCGCCGCGATCGCCCAGTCCCTCGCGCCCAAGCCGGCGAGAAAGGTGAACCTCCTCAACCCCGAGGGCCCAGCTCTTGGCTCTCAGCCATCAGCTCTCAGCTCTCGGCTTCCTCCCCCCCCCCTCCCGCTGCAGCTCTCCGGCTCCCTGCCTTTCACCCAGCAGATCGGCACATTCATCATGATCGGCGAGCGCACCAACGTCGCCGGTTCCCCCAAGTTCGCCAAGCTCATCAAGGCCGGCAACTATGAGGAGGCCGTCAGTGTCGCCCGCCAGCAGGTCGAGAACGGCGCCAACGTCATCGACATCTGCATGGACGAAGGCCTGATCGACGGCGTCGCCGCGATGAACCGTTTCCTGCACCTCCTCGGCGGCGAGCCCGAGGTCGCCAAGGTGCCCTTCATGATCGACTCCTCCAAGTGGGAGGTCATCGAGGCCGGCCTGAAATGCATCCAGGGCAAGGGCGTCGTGAATTCCATTTCCCTCAAGGAGGGCGAGGCGAAATTCCTCGACCAGGCGCGCACCATTCTCCGCTACGGCGCCGCCGTGGTCGTCATGGCCTTCGACGAAAACGGCCAGGCCTCCTCCTACGCCGAGAAAATCCGCATCTGCGAACGCGCCTACCGCCTGCTCGTCGACACCGTC
>JAYVZM010000232.1:0-4656 GCA_043783345.1 Verrucomicrobiota bacterium | reverse complement strand
GAGCACAGTCGGCTATACGCGCTCGATGGAGCCGCTGCTTTACGGCGGCGAACACTTGCTGCTCATCCGCTATCGGGGCGAGCTGGTGCGCCCGGGCCAGCTGTGCGTCTACGATCGCGGTGATGTGCCCAATGTGCTGCATCGCGCCGTGTGCGCCGGGCGCGACGCGGTTTTTTTCATGGGCGATAACTGCCGGCGTGGTGATGGTTTCTATCCGCTCAGCAATATCCGCTTCATCGTCGCCGGCGTGGTGACGTCGCCGCAATGATGCGCCGTGCCTCCAGTCCTGGTCAGCTCGAGGCGGCCTGGCCGATCGCCGTCGCAGCGCGCCGGCTGGGCCTCCAGAAAGCCGAGCTGCTCGAGCTGGCGCGGATATGGATCAATGAGCCTACCTACTCTGTCGCCGAGGTTGCGCAGCGTTGGGGCTGCGGCGTCTGGGCCGTCCACCAGAAGATCGCACTCGGCCGCAAGCATGGCGAGAGCCTGCATCCGACTCGAGGCGGACTCTGGCCCACCTACAAGGCGCTGCACAAGGGCCGGCAGATCCCGCTGAGCGCGATCGAACGCCACGAGGCGTTCATGGACAAGAGGGCTGTCGCATGAGCAACGCGCGGCGAATTTTTTTGGACGTGCACGCGCCGGCACCAGGTGCAGCGCCCGAGCAGATCACCGTGACGCTCACCCGGCCCGACGTCGTCTATGGCCGTCATCCTGAGCCCGACGGCCACGCGCTTCATAACGCCCACCGGCTGCTCGGCACCCCCACCTTCGGCATGCGGAGCGCCGGGACGATCATTATGCGGCGCATGGACGGCCTCAGCCTGCCAGCCGCCCGCCACGTTCATCGCGTATTTTTTTTCACGCATGTCTAATCCCGCCGAGCTGCCCGGTTCGACACTCTCGCTGTTCCCTCCCGGCGAACTGCCCGAGGGTGCAGAGCTCCTGCTGCCGCTCGACGAACAGCAGGCGCGCTATCCGCTCACGACGGTCGAGAAGAATCAGGAGCGGCTGAACGCGATCATCCTCTTGCTGGGCCGCGACGCACCGAAGAAGTTCATCGTCGAAACGTTTCATGTCGGCTGGTATACCCTCGCCGCGATCGCGAAGCAGCACGGTGATAAAATAACACTCGTTAAAAAGAGATCGGCCGCGAACCTCGCGATGTTCGTCGAGCTCGGCACCGAGCAGATCATAGAGGACCTGCTGGCCGGCCGCCTCGACCCGGACAAGCTCCCGATAAATATCGCTGTAGCCGTCGACAAGCTGCAGCTGCTCACAGGTGACGCGACCATGATCGTCGGCTCACCCGCTGACCAGGGCCAGCGACTCAACGTTGAGACCCTGAAAGAGAAGCTCGCGAAGATGAAGCGGGTGACCTCGCCCGTCGTCGACGGCCAGCTGCTCGAAACAACCCATTCGGTCGACCAGGGAAACGGACAAACGCGCGTGGCGGATCGCCCTGGTCCTGTGCCTGGATCGGCGCTGCCTGATACGCCATCAGACAAAACTGCATCGTAACTTGCTACCCATGAACCATTCGCTCCAGACGCTACACTTGGCACCTCGGAAACGCACCCGGATCCCGATAGGGGGAGGGGGGGGTCGGGCCAAACAGGCCCCCCCCTCAAAGTGCGGGAGGGATCTATTCCGCGCGGAATTTTCAGCAAGGCGACCCCTCGCCGGGAGGGTCGCGCCGTGAGCAACTACCCGGAGGCGAAGGTCGCGCGGGTGTCGGGGATCCGGAAGGGCCTGCTGGCCGATACCCGACGCACGGCGTGCAAGAAGGGCGTCGACTGGACGCTCGACGAGCGGAATCAGGTGACCTACACCGCGGCCGGGCTGGAAAAAATTTGCGCCGCGCTGCGGCTGGACCAGGCGGGCCTCCAGGAGGGCGTCGCCGCCGGCTTCCGACCCGAGCCGGCCGGCGCGGCCGGGGCCGCGGCAGGGCCCTCAGCGTGCCTGGCCGAGGCCTCAGCGCCCGGTCCCGAGGTCGCAGCAATACTTCAAGGAGGTGATCACGACCAGCCGCCGGACCTGTCAGGAACGTCGGGTCCGGCGGCGCCCCTCATCTCCGAAAAAATTTCGGCCGGGCCGGTCGCGATGCACGCGGCCGACGTGCTGACGCGCGCGGTGCGCGCGGTGCGGGCGGTCGAGGCCTCCGTGGTCGAGGTGACGGTGACGGGCGTGCCAGTCCGCGGCAACAAGCTGCTATTGTTCGGCACGATCGAGGACCCGAAGGCTCCGAGCGGCCGGCAGCGCGTGACGGTGCGGGTGCGCGACAATGCGTTTTTCCTTCCGGGCTTCGTGATCCGCGCGACGCCGGCGACGGCCAATTACTACAATTTCGTCGGACGGCTGCCGCGATGGCGCGGAGACCGGTTCGGCTTCACCGCAAAACCGAAGGAGGCCGGCAATGGGGCATGAGCGCCCAGTCCAGGAGCAGCTGTTCGACCCGGGCACGTGCCTGCCGGCGTCGATCGTGGTCGGGCCGTTCGGGATCTACGAGGCCTGGCTGGCGAGCGTCCTGGGCCTGACGATGGACCGGATGCACGCGTGGCACAGCGCCGAGCTGGGCGCGCCGCGGGACTACAGCTACCGGCACACCGGCTATTTCTACACGGCCGGCGGGATCCGCCGGGTCCTCGAGCTGATCGGGAAGGCCGACGTGGTCGACGTGATCGAGCACAAGGTGCCGCCGCCCCCGCCGCGGCCGACGGTCGCGCGGGACGCGCGCCACCAGAAAGGCCGGCCATGAGCACCTGGACGCGCGACGCGACGATGGTCTACCTCAACGCCAACCCACTGCCGGCAACGTTGCGCTGGCACCATCGCGACGATCCGCCGGGCGTCGACCGGCCGGTGATGCCGAGCCACAGCAATGTGCGCGGCTACGGCAAATGGCTGCGCGAGACACCCTACTTCCAGGGCCTGTTCGAGCTGGCGCACGCGATCCTCGAGGACGCGGCCGACCTCGGCGATGCCGACTGGCTGGCCCGCGAGATCCAGGCGCGCGCCAAGGCCCGGGCCGGCCTGCTGGGCCAGCTCCCTGCCACCCGAACCCTCTTTGATGCAAACTAAGATTTACAGCGACTTCTGGTCGGATCCGGAGATCGAGCCGCAACCGCCCGAGATCAAACTGGCCGCCCTTTGGCTGCTGACGAACGAGCGCGTCAACCTCCTGGGTTATGCCGAGGTGACGGAAAAACGCTTCGTTTACGACACCGGCCTTCCGGCGGGAGCCCTTGCGAAGACCTTCAAAGCCCTTGCCAAGCCCTTCCCGCGCTTCGGGGAGGGCTATTGGATAGCGAGCTATATCAAGCTGCAGTTCGGTTCCGGAGAACCGCTCGCCCGAAACAACATGTTCAAGCCCTTGGCAAGGGCTTGGCTAGGGCTTGCGGACGGCGCGCTTCGAGACGCGATCCTGAAACGCTATCCCCAGTTCGCCCTGGCCGATAAGCTCGAAGGCCTCCGTGCTCCGCCGGAGCACAAGAGCAGAACAGAACAGAACAGAACAGAGCAGAGCAGCGTAGGTGATAGGGGTGCGGGGAAAGAGGGGCGCGGGCGGCGCACCTCCGCTCCGACCGAAATTCCGCGCGGAATGGAGCCCGCCTTCGACGCGTCGAAACCCCACGCGCACACGGGGGGCGTGCCGGTCGCGAATTGAGCCATGAACCCGCGCGAAAAAATCATCCTTGGGCCGCTGGGCGAGCAGTTGACGATCCTCGATGGCGCCACCCTGCCCCATTCGGAAGACGCGGAGAAGCGCCTGCTGTCGTGCGCGCTGCTCGACGACACCGGCGGGGCCTGGGCCCTGGCGCAGAACTGCGGCATCAAGCCCGCGGCCTTCCACTCCGCCGAGATCCGCATCGTGTGGGAGCTGCTCTCCGAGCTGCGGGTGAAGGGCCAGCCGGCGATCGACCTGGCGATCATCATCGAGGAGCTGCGGCTGCGCGGCCAGATGGACGCCGTTGGTGGCATGCCAGGACTGATCGAGATCACTGCCGCGATCGCATCGTCGCTGCACACGCGATATTACGCCGAGCTGGTGAAGCTGCTGTGGGACCTGCGGCACGCGGTGGGGTTGGCGGAAAAATTGCGCGGAGCCGCCCTCGAGTTCGAGGACCGCGAGACGTTCGTCGAGAAGGCCTCGCGGATCGGCCAATCGCTGATCCGGCTCGGCCGGCGCGAGGCGACGCAGACGCTCGACCAGATCTACGAATCCGTCGGAGCCGAGACACAGGCCCGGGCCACGGGCCAGGTGGACCGCACGATCTGGGTGTCGAGCGGGATCCCGAAGTTCGACCAGGTGTGCAAGCCGTTCAACGCGGCCAAGGAGGACGGCTTCATCGTCATCGCTGGCGGATCCGGGCACGGCAAGAGCGTCATCCTGCGCCAGATCGCCCTCGCCGCGCTGGAGGCCGGCCAGCGCGTGCTGAGCTATTCGCGCGAGACGAGCACGGCGGGCTTCGTCGAGATGATGGTGGCCTCGCGGATGAAGCTGAACCTGAACACGGTCGAGACCTGGCCGCGCGACTGGCAGGAAAAGTTCGCCGCAGAGTGCCAGCACCAGCGCGAGGCGTGGGCGGACAAGACGCTTTTCTGCGTGCAAAACGAGCCGGCCACGCCGCTGACGACCGTCGAGGACCTCTGCGACCA
>JAYVZM010000231.1:0-4664 GCA_043783345.1 Verrucomicrobiota bacterium | reverse complement strand
CTTTATGCCGCGATTCGGGAAATCATCGCGGCATAAAGCCGCTCCTACAGCAAGAGGTGATGATGGTAGCATGGTTGTCTTGATCAAATGCCCCGGGGATCTTTACTTCCGCTTTTTCCATTCGGCGGTGATCACCGATGAGAAGCCGCCGCGCGCTTTCCAGTCGGCGACGACCGTCAGGCTGCGCGGCTTGAGCGTGGCCCCGAGGTCGTCGCAGATCTTGTTCGTCACGGCCTCGAAGAAGATGCCTTCGTTGCGATAGCCGTGGAAGTAGAGCTTCAGCGACTTCAGCTCGACGCACTTCCGGTCGGCCACGTAGCGCACCGTGATGTCGGCGAAATCCGGATGCCCGGTGATCGGACACAGCGAGGTGAACTCGTGGTGCGTGTGCTCGATCACGTAGTCGCGCCGCGGCGCGGGATTGGGAAAGGTCTCGAGGATTTTCTTGTCGGCCATGCGAGGAGGGAGAAAGTAGTGAGCAGCGGGTAGCGAGTAGCGAGTAGAAATTCAGGCCACGGATCTTGGCAAGGCTCACTCATGCTCGCTACCCGCTACTCACTACTGCGACGGTCACGTCGCCGTCTCCGTGTAGCGCTGCTCGCGGATGACCGTGATCTTGATCGTGCTCGGGTAGTCGAGCTCCTGTTCGATCTTCAGGCGGAGATTCTTGGCGAGCAGGTGCGCCTGCTCGTCGGTCACGGCGTTCGGCTGCACGACGACGCGCACCTCGCGGCCGGCCTGGATGGCGAACGCCTGCTGCACGCCCGGCATCGTCATCGCCAGCTTCTCGAGCCGGCCGAGCCGCTCGATGTAGGACGTCATCGACTCGGCGCGCGCCCCGGGGCGGGAGGCCGAGATGGCGTCGGCGAGGATCACCAGCCCGGCGTAGATCGTCTCGGGCTTGACCTCGGCGTGGTGGGCGGCCACGGCGTTGACGACGATGTTGGTCTCCCCGTAGCGGCGGATGAAGTCGGCGCCGATGAGCGCGTGGCTGCCCTCGTATTCGCCCTCGACGGACTTGCCGATGTCGTGGAGCAGCCCGGCGCGCTTGGCCACGTTGGGCTCAAGCCCGATCTCCGACGCCAGCATGGCGCAGAGCTGCGCCACCTCGATCGAGTGGTCGAGGACGTTCTGCGTGTAGGAAAAACGGAAGCGCAGCTTGCCGAGGAGCTTGATGCTCTCGGGGTGCAGGCCGGAAATCTTCAGCCGGTCCACCGCCTCCTCGCCGATCTGGGCGATGTGCAGGTCCATTTCCTGCCGGGCGCGGTTGACGAATTCCTCGATGCTGGCCGGGTGGATGCGGCCGTCCTTGAGCAGGGCCTCGAGCGCCAGCTTGGCGATTTCGCGGCGGACGGGATCGAACGACGAGATGAGCACCATTTGCGGCGATTCGTCGATGAGCAGAGTGGTGCCGGTGGCGGCCTCGAAGGATTTGATGTTGCGGCCCTCGCGGCCGATGATGCGGCCCTTCATCTCCTCGGTGGGCAGCTGGACGATGGTCGCCGTGAGGTCGTTGTTCGGCTTGCTGGCCAGGCGCTGCATGGCGGCGACGAGGATCCGCTTGCCCTCCTGGACGATGTCCTGCTCGGAGCGTTCGAGCAGCTCCTTGCGCAGCGCGCGCAGCTCCTCCTGGCACTCGAAGGTCACCTCGTCGCGCAACTGCTTGCGGATTTCCTCGCCGTCGAGCGAGGCGACGCCCTCGAGACGTTTCCGGAGGCTCTTCGACAGGTCGCGCATGGCGTCGCGCGCCTGCTTGATGGCGTCGGCCTCGCGGGCGAGGCGTTCCTGCCGCTGCTCGAGCTGGTAGTCGAGCAAGGCGAGGGATTCCTCGTGCGAACGGATTTCCCGCAGCATCAGCTCGATCTCGATCTTGCGGCGGTCGAGGTCGCGGTTCAGCTCCGCCTCGCGGTTGCGGATTTCCTCCTCCGCCTTGCTGATGAGCTCCGCGGAGGCGACGGCGGCCTCGCGTTTGGCGAGTTCGAGGTGCGACCGGGCGCTTTGCTCGGAAAGCCGCCGGGTCTGCCGCATGATGAACCAGACCGCGATAAAACCGCCCGCGACGCCAACGAGCCCGGCCGCAACCAAGGCCCACAAATAGGGCTCGGCGGCGGAGGTCAGGAGGATCGGCTTGGTGGCTGCGATGACGGTCATCATCAACGGGTCGGCAAACCTACAACCGTCCGACCGCTTGGCAACACCGCAGAACGCGATGGTTTTACAATCCTCCCGCCGGGAGCGGCTCCTGGAACACCGGCAGCGTGCCGTCCAGCACCGCCTGCATGCGCTTGAGCGCCGCGGCCTCGCCATCGGGCGCGATGGTTTGCACCACCACGTAAGCCCAGCGGTGCGCCTGGAGGTGACGCAGCTGGTCGAGCGAAGTGGAGAGCACGCGGTCGGTGTTGGACGCCACAATCTTGTCGGCGCCGACGAACCAGTAGGCGAAGAACGCCGGGAGCTTCACCTTTTCACCCCGCCGCGTGGTGAACTCGCGTTCGATGCGCAACACCGTGGCGGGGACGCGCGCCGCGCCGCCTCCGGGCCAGCTGAACGTGTGCGCCGTGCGGTCAGTGATCGTCCACCCCTGCCCCACGAGACACAATTCCGGCCGGTGGATCGAGGTGCGGTCGCGGCCGCTGAGCACGATCGACAGGAAGACCCGCTCGTTGAGGTTGTGCAGCGAGACATAGTTTTTCCGCGAGAATCCCGTGTCGGGCGGCAGCACCTCGCGCTCGACCGGCGTGACCTCCGCCGGCTGCCCTTCCCAGTCCGTGCCGAGGTAATTGGGGAGCGTCATGGGATTGATCCCGTCGGGAGCCAGCCTGACTCCCACCCGCGGATTCAGCTGGAGGGTATCGACCCGGTGCGCAGCGAACATCACCAATCCGGCGCCAACCACGACCGCCACCATCACCAGCCAGCCCGCGGAACGTTTGTCATATATTATATGACAAGTCTCCGCGGGACGATTCCCTGGAAGCCCGCCGCCCTGCTTCGCTTCGTTCGACCGGCTCCGGGCCAAAGAAGGCAAGGCGACCCCTGTCGTTCCGTTTGGCGGGACCGAGGCGAACGAGTCGATGGGCCGGCCGATCTGCCATCTCTGCAGCAGCCACACGGTCAGCTGGACCAGCCCGAGCGCGATCACGAAGACGCCGAAGCCCATCACGTCATGCGTCTTTTCGCCCGCGCCCTGCCCGCGCCAGGCCGCGGCGACGATGACGGCGAAGATGCGCGCGACATTGCCCAGAAAGGCATAGGGCAGGCAGAGCAGCCCGACCAGCGCCCGCGCCCACCACGCGCGGAAATTCAGGTAGCCCAGCAGCAGCGAGAGCGCCGCCAGCGCCGTGAGCGAGCGCATTCCCGAGCAGGCCGCCGCCACGTCGTATTGGTAGCTCCCGTCGGGCGAGAGCAACTGCGTGCCGTTGCGGATGACGTCGATGTGAACCAGCCGGGCCAGGTGCCAGGCCGTCTCGATCACCCCGAGCCGCAGGTAGAATCCCGCGGTGTCGAGCACGTTGAGCGGGATGGCAAACCCCAGGAACGCCAGGGGAAACGCCGCCGCCCGCCCCCACCACCGCCCGCCCGCGAATGCCAGCACCCCCCAGGCAAAGAGCAACAGCCCGACAATCGAAACCCGCCCCTGCTGCATGACGTAGCCGAGCAGATGCAGCCCGAGCCCGCCGAGCATAGCCCCCGGAGGGCCGAGCTCCCGCGAGGCCGTGACCGTGGGTTGCTGCTGGCTCGCTGCTCCTTGCTCTCCGCTCCCTGCTCTCATGTTCCGCCAGAACAGCCACGCGCTGATCGCGAGGATCAGCCAGCCATGCTCGCTCTCGGATTGCGGATTGGCCCACTGGTAGCCCCACCAGTAGAACAGCGAGTGCGTGCCGATGTAGCCGTGCGCCGAGTTGCCAAAAAACTGAAAGACCATGAATCCGCTTGCGCCGCACAACAGCATCACCGCCAGTTGGACTGGGCGGCGAATGGCATGTTTTGCGGCTGGATTGCTCACGGTCGGTCCGCATCATCCCGTGTCCCGCCCCGTTTCCAAGCCGAAGATGAAGCTGCTCGTTCTAGCCCAGATTCCCCCGCCCCTGCACGGGCAGAGCATCATGGTTCAGACTCTCGTCGAAGGCCTGCCGGCACATGGCATCGCGGTTCACCACGTCAATCTGGACCTGTCCCGGGACACGGCTGACATCGGGCGCTGGCGGCTGGGCAAGTTCGTCGCGGTCCTTGGCGCGTGTGCCAGCGCCGTGGCCGCGCGGTTCCGGCACGGCTGCGACGTTCTTTACTATGTGCCCGCCCCCGGCAAACGCGGAGCGCTGTATCGCGACTGGGTGGTAATGCTGCTCTGCCGGCCGTTTTTCAAGAAGCTCGTGCTGCACTGGCACGCGGCTGGCCTCGATTGCTGGCTGGCCACCAAGGCCACCGCGCCCGAACTCGGCCTCACCCGACTCCTACTGGGCCGGGCCGATCTCTCGATTGTGCTCAGCGACACCCTGCGCGACGATGCCGCTGCGCTCGCGCCAAAAAAAATCAGCGTCGTGCCCAATGGCATTCCTGATCCCGGCGCCACCGCCAGCCCACGGACGGCCGCGACCGGTCCTTTCCAGGTCTTGTTTCTCGGACTCTGCTGCGAGGAAAAAGGCCTGTTCGCCGCCGCCGAG
>JAYVZM010000230.1:0-4671 GCA_043783345.1 Verrucomicrobiota bacterium | reverse complement strand
CCGTCTACTACCAGTTCAAGATGTATAACGATCCGGCGCTGAATCCGCAGCTTTACCGCAACGCGCCCCACTCCGGCCGAGCATGACCCGCGTCAGCGCGTCCTTCCGACTCTGGTTGCCGCAATACTGGCCGACTTGGCTGGGTCTCGGTCTCTTCTGGTTGCTCAGCCGGCTGCCCTGGCCGGTGCAACGTTTCCTCGCGCGCGGGCTCGGCTGGTTGGTCTATTATGTGGTTCCGGTGCGCCGGCACGTCACGCTGGTCAACCTGCGACTCTGCTTCCCCGAAAAATCCGAAGAGGAAATCCGCCGGCTGGCCCGCGCGCATTATCACGCCCTGGCTCTCGGGCTCTTCGAGGTGGCGGTCAGCAAATGGTCAACCGCGGAGCAACTGCCTCCTTATCGCCTCGTGGGCGGCGAGCACCTGACCGCCGCGTTGGCGGCCGGGCACGGCGCCATTCTCCTCACCGCCCATTTCACCACCCTCGAACTCTCGGCCCGCATGGTCGCGGCCCATTTCAAGATGGGAGCCCTGTATCGGAATCCGAACAATCCTGTCCTCGCCAAGGCCCTGCGCGACAGTCGCGAGAAGCATTCCGCCGCCGCCATCCCCTTCGACGACATGCGCGGCTTGCTGCGCGCGTTGAAAAGCGGTCTGGCGATCTGGTATGCGCCGGACCAGGCCAAGCGCACCAAGGCCACCGAGATCCTGCCTTTCTTCGGCGTGCCCGCCATCACCAACACCGCCACGAGCAAGCTCGCGGAAATGACCGGCGCCCCCGTCGTGCCCTACTTCGCGCGCCGGGAGGAGGATGGTTTCTATACCCTCAACATCCTGCCCGCACTGGAAAACTTCCCCTCGGCCGATGCAACAGCCGACGCCCTCCGCATCAACCAGCTCATCGAAGCCGGTGTCCGGCAGGCCCCCGAGCAATATTTCTGGGTGCACAAACGCTTCAAGGCCCGCGGCCCGGGTTACCCGGAAGTCTATTGAATCATGGCCTTCCCCGATCCGCGCCCCCTGCGCATCCTGGTGATCCGCTACCGCTTCATCGGCGACACGGTGCTGGCCATACCCTTTCTGCGGAATCTCCGCCGGGCATTTCCCTACGCGAAGATCGACGTGCTCGCCGAGCCGGGGTCCGGCGACACCCTGGCCCTCTGTCCCTACAAGGATGAATTGCTCTTCTACGCTCCGCGGCTCCGCGGGGAAAAGAAACGCCAAGCGAAAATCCCCACCAGTCTCCTCGGCGCTGCCCGGTTTCTCCGCGCCCGACGCTACGACCGCTGCTACATCCTGCGCCGCTCGTTCTCCAGCGCCATCCTCCCGCTGCTCGCCGGCATCCCCCATCGCGTCGGCTTCGCGACGGAGGGCCGGGGGTGGCTGCTCCAGCGCAGCACGCCCTACGCCGACAAACACGAGGTCGAGTGCTTTCTCGTTATCCTCCGCGCCGACGGCATTCCGGTCGTGGACACGCACAACGAAAATTGGACCGACCCGGCCACCGACGGACGCGTAACTGCGACCCTGCCGGCGGGCAATCGTCCGCAGGTCTTTGTCTGCGCCAAGTCCATCGTGCCCACCAAGGATTGGGCGTCCGGGCGGTTCGCCCAATTGATCGCCTGGCTGGTCAACGAACGCGGCTGTGATGTCCATCTCTGCGACTCGCCGGGCTACGCGTCATACTATGAGGAGATTCGCGCGGCCCTGCCCGCTCCACTGGCGCGCGCGTGGACCGACTGGAGCCGGCAACTCTCAATTCGCGATTCGAACTCGCTCTTCCGGCGGATGGATCTGGCCGTCGGCATCGACACCGGCTTGCTGCACATCGCCGCGTCGTTCCATGTGCCCGTCGTCGCTCTGTTCGGCCCGCTCGAACCGTGGCGCTGGCATCCCTGGGGCACCGCCCACACCATTCTCCGGCCGGACGATCTCTCCGGCCCGCGGCCGCTGCTTCGCCTCTCCGTCGCCGAAGTGCAGGCTGCGGTGGACCGTCATCTCACTGCTCTTCCGTCCCGCCGCTGAAAATTCCTGGCTGATGTCCACGCCCGATCCCCTCGCCCCCCTCGTCGTCCGCTTCGGCGCCTTTGGCGACATGCTGCTGCTGATTCCCATGCTGAAAGCCTTGGAACGGCGCTATGGCCGGCCGTGTGACCTCGTCTCCTCCGGCCGCTGGACTGCGCCCCTGATGCAGCGCGTGCCCGCCTGCGGGCCGGTGAAGCTGCTGACGAGCCGGCGGACGCCCTACTGGTTCAACCGCAGCCAATGGGAACTGGTCGACTGGTTGCGTCAGCGCCCGCCGGGACCGGTCTACATTTTCGAATCCGACGAGAAATCCCACTGGCTGCTCCAGCGCGGCGGCATCAGGCCGGAATGGATCTGCTCCCTGCGCGACCTGCCGCGCCAGCCCGGCGAGAACATCCAGCACCACGCTTTGCGCCTGGCGCGCGAGACACCCGCGGCCCTCGACGGTTCGGTCGGCTTCGCGGTTGATCCGGCCTTCACCCCGGACGCCCGGCCCACACTGACCCAGAGGGACCAGCGCGATTGCCACGATTGGCTGGCGACCAAGGGACTCGCCGACTCGCCGCTCGTGCTGCTCCAGCCAGGCAACAAGAAGACGATGAAAGGCGGCAACCGGACGCGCAGCAGCAATGTCGACTACTGGCCCGAAACCCACTGGGCGCGGCTGATCACCGGCCTGCGTGACCGCCTGCCGGCCGCACGGGTGATCATCTGCGGCTCACCGGCGGAACGTCCGCTGGCCGAGGACATCGTGGCGCAGCTTTCCTCTGGCCGCGAGAACGTCGTGATCGCAACCAACGACCTGCCCATTCTCCGCCTCCTTGCGCTGCAAACGCTCGCCCACAGCATGATCAGTGTTAACACCGGGCCGGCCCACGGAGCCGCCGCGATGGGTTGCCCGCTGGTGGCTCTGTTTACCCGGCATCAGCACCGCGCCTCCGACCTGTATGCCCCCCAACCTACGACGGCGTCCGTGAAAATTCTTTTCCCCGACTCGACCGACCCGGAAGCCGACCTGGCGTCCATCGCCCCGGAGACGGTTCTGGCCGCGTGGCACCAGCTGGGCGCCAGGCAGGGATCAGCTCAAAATTAGTCGTTGCCGCAGGGTGGCTCGTTCCCAGCCTCGGCTTAGCGCCATGCCCCTGCTCGAAGTCACCGACCTCCGCACCTATTTTCATACGCGCAACGGCATCACTCGCGCGGTGGATGGCGTCAGCTTCTCCCTCGAGAAAGGCGAAACCCTCGGCCTCGTGGGCGAATCCGGTTCGGGCAAGTCCGTCACCTGCTACTCGCTGCTCGGCCTCGTGCCCCAGCCGCCGGGCCGGATCGAGAGCGGCACCGCGCTGTTCGACGGCATCGACCTCCTGCATTGCTCGCCCGCCGAGGCGCGCGGCGTCCGCGGCAAGCGCATCGCGATGATCTTCCAGGACCCGATGACGTCGCTACCCCTACCTGCGCATCTCGGAGCAACTCATCGAGCCCCTGCTCATCCACGAAAAGATTTCCCGGGCGGACGCCCTCGCGCGCGGCCTCGCCATGCTGGAGGCCGTCGGCATCAACGACGCCGCCACGCGCCTCTATGCCTATCCGCACGAATTCTCCGGCGGCATGCGCCAGCGCGTGATGATCGCCATGGCCCTCATCACCCGGCCCGAGATCCTCATCGCCGACGAACCGACCACCGCCCTCGACGTCACGGTGCAAGCGCAGATCCTCGAGCTCGTCAAAAAGCTGCAGCAGGAATACCACATGGCGGTCATCTTCGTGACACACGACCTCGGCGTCGTGTCCGGCCTCTGCGACCGCGTGCAGGTGATGTATGCCGGCCGCATCGTCGAGGCCGCCGACACTTGCACGCTCTTCCGCTCGCCCCGCCATCCGTATACCCGGGCGTTGCAGCGCTCCATTCCCTCGCTGCAACCCAAGGGCCGCGAGCTCTACACCATCCCCGGCATGCCGCCCGATCTCGCGAAGCCCATCGCCGGCTGCGCTTTCGCCCCGCGTTGCGAGCATGCCGTCGACTACTGCCGCACCACCGATCCCCGTCTCGTCTCCGTCGACGCCGCCCAGGCCACGGCGTGCCTCCGCGTGCAAAATCATGAACTCTGAATGCACAGGAGCCAACGGAGAGAACGGAGAATTTCACGGATCGAACTCTGCGTTGCTCTGTTACCTCCGTTTCCTCCTGTAAGAATCAGTCCATGCCCTCTCCCATCCTCCAGCTCCACGACCTCAAGACGCACTTTCCGGTGGAATCGGGTTTCCTCCTTCGCCGGCAAACCGGCACCGTGAAGGCCGTGGACGGTGTTTCGCTGAGCGTGAACCGCGGCGAGGTGCTTGGGCTCGTCGGCGAGTCCGGCTGCGGCAAGTCCACCTTGGCCCGCACCATCCTCCAACTCGTGCCCACGACCGCCGGCACCGTCGTCCTCGAGGGCAGGAACCTCACGGCCGCCAGCGCCGCCGAAATGCTGGCCGCCCGCCGCGACCTGCAGATGGTTTTCCAGGATCCGTTCGCCTCGCTGCTGGAGAAGGTCGGCCTCTCGCCGCGCTACATGCAGAAGTTTCCGCATGAATTCTCCGGCGGCCAGCGGCAGCGCATCGCCATCGCGCGGGCACTGGCGCTGGAGCCCAAGGTCATCATCGCCGAC
>JAYVZM010000229.1:0-11527 GCA_043783345.1 Verrucomicrobiota bacterium | reverse complement strand
GCGGATTTCGGGCGAGCGCGGCCTCCACGCCCAGACGGATGCGCTGGCCGGATACTTCGTTGTCTCCGGCGATGAGGCGGAAGCTCGAAGCGGCCACGATCGTGGCGAGGCAGCACATCACCGCCACGACCGGCGCGGGACAAAGCCGCCCGAAAAAATGCGCCACCACGCCGAAACCGAGCAGGCCGATGAAATAATAGACCGCGTGATAGAAGACGCCGTTGAATTGGGCCATGGGCCCCGCTTGCAGCAGGCCCCAGACGAGGCAGAGCAAGGCGGTCGCGCCCCACAGCAAATAGGCGGCGCCCAGATAATCCCGGAGGGGCGCGGGCAAATCGTGGCGTCGCAGCCACGCCAGTCCGGCGGTGCCGCCGATCACCACCAGCCAGCAGAGGAGGAGCGGGAGGTTGTCGAGAAAGAAGCGGAAGGACGCGGCATCGAGCTGGGTGAAGACTTCCTCCTGATTGGTGGCATAAGTGGGGAAGGACAGGAAATAGAGCAGCGATTGCAGCATCGATTTGTGCTCCTCGGTGTTGCTCAGAAAACGGCGCACGATGGTGGCGACGTTGCTCTCCCGGCCGTAGGACCAGACATCGATGGCCAGCGGCAGGAGCATGAGCGCGGTCCACGCGACGCAAAACCAGAGCAATTTGCGATGCTGCTGCATCCATCCGCGCCGGCCCGGCCAGCCCGCGGCCTTTTTTTCCCGACGCCAATGCAGGACCGCAGCCAGCCCGCCGAGGCCGCCGACAAACAGGGGCTGGGCGACATGGCCGTGGCAGAGGATACCGCCCGTTACCATCATCACAACCAGGTCGCGGGTGCGGCCGGCGGCGAACGAACTGGCCGCGGCGAGAAAACAAAGGAAAGGCATCAACAGCACATTCGGCGGCCAGATGCTGTTGAAGGCGCCCGGGACCAGCGAAAAGTGCCACATCCCGGCGAGCAGTGCCGCCGCCAGAAACAGCCAGGAATCAAACCAGAGATGCAGGAGGGCGAGCGCCAGCGCGAAGCAACAGACCTGCACGAGCAGCGAGGCCAGCAAATGGGCGTTGGTCGGGCTTGGCACGATCCCCAGCCAATCCCGCAGGACCAGTTCGCCGGCCGCATCAATGTAGAACAACACCGGCCCGGGGTGGTTGAAACTAAAGCGCGAGTAATTGCCGTAAATTTCCGTGCCGTGCTTGGCATTGTCGATCTGCAGGGCATTCACGGCCGAATCACCCAGCTCCAGGATCCGCGTATCAAAATAGTAACTGCGGCTGGAAGCGACCAAGGCGACCATCAGCACCAAGGCGATGAGGGCGGCCAGGGACCAGGGTGAGCGTGAAGTGAAGGACTGAGCCATTTTTAAGAGGAACTTGGGCGAACGGCCTTTGGCCTGAGGGCCACCCCGACGGCCAGCAGGCCGCCAAGCATCGGGAGGAAGGTCAGGAACGGAGGAAATTTCACCGGAGAGGAGGAGGAATTGGACATACTTGCGGAGCGATCAACGGGCGGGCGAGCAGGAAATCACGGTTGTGCTTTACCGCTTGCGGGCGAGATACACCCAGCTTTCCACTTCACCGGTCACGTCGGAACGGCTGGCTTGCACGATTTCGGCACCACTCAGCGCCAGGAGGTCCAGCACCTCGACCGGTGGGAGCCCGTGCATTTCCATCCGTGGGTTGGCGGCAAACCAGATGTTCCTCAGCCGGTCGAGGCGCCGGCGCAGCCGCCTGAAGAACGTGGGGGGCCAGAAGGTGAGCAGGGTGCTGTCGGGTTTTTCCGGGAGACCCTCGCTGGGAATCTGGAACAGGATGAGGCCGGCGGGCGCCGCGATCCGCACGAACTCCCTGATGTAGGACCGGGCATAGCGGGCTTCAATGTGCTGGAGCGTGATCAGGCTGTAGACCAGATCGAACTGGTCGCTCGCAAACTGGCGCAAATCCGCGCGGGCGTTGTGCACATAGTTCACCCGGTCCCCCTGCTGGTTATAGCGCCGGGCGTGCACCAGCATCTCCTCGGAAAGGTCGACGCCGGTCACCCGGTCGAAATGCCGGGCCAGCCCCTGGGTCAGGCGTCCCACGCCACAGCCGAAGTCCAGGGCCGAACCCCGGCGCCAGCCGGGGGCATGCTCGCCGAGGTATTTGATCGCGGCGGCGATGGTGTTCCGGCCGTCAGCGAAAAACTCGTCGATCTGCCAGCGATTGCCCTTTTTCTCCGGGGAGGTGAGCACGGCCCAGAGCGGATCGGATTGGGCGAGTTTGTTCCAATGCCGGCGGGTGTGGCGCAGTCTCATCGTTACCAGCCGGCGATGGCCTCAAGCCGGCGGCGGTAGCGGGCTCCGATGGCCGCGGGCGAAAACTGCTCCTCGATCGTCGCGCGCGCCGCCGCCCCCAGCTGGTTGGCGAGGGGACGATCCTGCGCCAGTTGCCACATCCAACCCGCCGCGTGATCGACGTCGGGCTCGGCCCAGGTCTGGCCCTTGGCATAGGGGCCGTGGTTGCGATCCAGGGTGACGAGCGAGCAACGCACGGGACAGCCGTTGGTGGTGGTGACAAACTCCGCGGTGCCGGACCAGTCGGTCGAGATGACCGGCTTGCCGAGATACATGCTCTCGGCGACGGCCAGCCCGAAGCCTTCCGAGCGGTGAAGCGAGATGAAGCAATCGCAGGCCGCCTCCAGTTCATAGATCTCCCGGCGGCTCAGCGTGCGGGTGATGAGGGTCACGTTGGGCAGCTCCGCCGTGGCGGCGCGCAACCGCTCATAGTCGGCGGGGTTGCCCGCGATATTGTGCACCTTGATGACCAGCCCGGCGCCCGAGCCGGCCAGCCCGGAGCGGCGGAAGGCCTCGAGCACGGCCGCGGGATTCTTGCGCTCGGAATAGGAATTGAGGTCGTAGAGGAACAGAAAGAGAAACCGGTCCGCGGGCAGGCCGAATTTCGCCCGGCCATCGCCGGCCGGTCGGGCAAAGGAAATCGCATGGGGCATCGTGAGGACGGGCACGGGCACTTTTTGCGCAATGGCCTCGGCGGCGAAGCGGGACGGGGCCCAAACCTCGTCGCAATAATCCGCAAAGTGAATCCAGGCGTCGGGAAACTCGGGCAGCTCCCACGCCCAGTAGCCGATGTTGTATTTGCCCCGGCGAAAGCCCGCGCCGTGGTGGTGGTCGAGGTCGCGCATGCCCGGCGGGTCGACATGGATGACATTCACGGGATAGGGGTTGTCCGGCTGGAGCCGGGCGGCCAGCGCATCGTCGGACAGCGGGTTTTTGCACGGCAGCTTGAGATCGACGAGCGCCAGCGGCAGGGCGGCGGCCTCCGCGGCGCGCGCCATGCAGCGCACGGATTCGCCGATCCCGAGATCGGCGCGGAAGTATCCGGTGAGATTGAGCCCGAGCTTGAGAAAGCGGCGGGCGAAGGCGGCGTTCCACGGGGAGGCGCGGTTGGAAAAATCGAAAAGCACCTCGCCGCCAAGGCTGCTGCCCTTGTCGCCATCGGTCTCGATCCGCTGGATGCGCAGCCGGCGGTTGCGGGCCTGGGCCCGCCACGGCTGCAAAGAGCCGAGGCCGGTGACGCGGCCGAGCCAGGCGAGCAGATTGCTGCCGCCGGCGCCGATCAATTGCAGCGCCAGGGTGTGGCCGCTGGTGGTGTCACTGGCGGGCAGATCCAGGTCGAAACGGAATGGGCCGACGGGCAGCGCGGGACGGGTGGCCACCTCGCGCCCGTCGAGAAAAACGCCGAGCCCGAGTTCACCGGCGGACGTCGGGTCGGCGGGCGCCGCGGGGCGCATTTCACCGATGAGCGACAGGTGCCGGATGCCGCCAAGGGGTGGCAGGGCCAGCTCCGCCTGCTCGCGAATCCAGTAGGAATCGGTCACGTCATCGTCATGAAAGAGACCGGTGAACTTGGGGCGGCGGAGGGTTGACATGCAGCGTTGGCGTGGGCGCGGTTTATCGCCCAGGCTCGCCGCATTGTAAATCTGGAACTGCCGCGCGGCATTTTCGCTTTCCATGCCGGGGATGGAGCGTGATAGTCATCTCCGGTCACCCCGATGCTGTATTACCTCACCGCCGCCGGCTTGATTGCGCACACGTATTTTTGGGGCTTGGGCCTGGCGTGGCTGGCTTTGCCCCGGATCTGGCGGCGCTGGTGGTGGGTCTTCGCGCCGGGTTGCGGTCTCGCCCTGCAGTCGGCGGTCGTCTGGGCGGGGGCGCACACCGCGCTGGCCGGAACCAACGCCTATGCCGCGTGGACCGAACTGCTGCCGTTGGGTCTCCTGATCGCCGCAGTCTGGCGGCACGGCTGGCCGGCAGTGCGCCGCTGGCTTCTGGGGGTCCAGGCGGCGGGCGGGCTGGTGTTGCTGATGATCGTCGCGGGCGGGTTCCTGCTTTGGCCGATGGCCCAGCGGGGCAGCTGGACCCTGACCACGTCTTCGCTTGGCAGCTGCGACCAGGCCGACTACGCGGCCGGGGCGCGCGTGCTGCAGGAGTTTTCCCGTGATGATCGCACCGGCTTCCTCGGCCAGACCGAAGTGGCCCAGGTTGGCACGGCGGAGACCTTTTTCGACTTCTGGCTCCGGCTGAATCATTTCACCCCGTCGGCCCTGCTGGCGCACAACGGCGCCGTCTTCGAATTGCAGATCCACCAGCTGGTGGGGGTGACAGGCGTCGCGTTGCTGCTGCTGAACGCCGTCCTGGTGCTGGTGCTGGTGCGGGTGGCGGTCGGGGTGCGCGGGGTGGCGGGGCTGATTCCGGTCGCGCTTTATCTGTTTTCGCCGCTCGGGGCCTACGCGGTGCACCACGGCGCGCTCGGCCAGCTTTACGCCGCGCATGGCATCGCGCTCCTGACGCTGGCGATGCTGGCGGCGGGCCAGGGGCAGCGCGCGGGGCGAAGTGTATGGGCGTTTGCGCCGGCGGTGCTGGTCGCCTGCTGGCTGCTGGCGGGCAGCTACAACTTCGTGCTGATTGTGGCCTTCGTCCCGGCCGGAGCGTGGCTGCTGGCCGAGATGTGGTGGCGGCGCGACTGGCGCGGGCCCGGCCGGGTGCTGGTCATGGCGCTGGCCATGTTGGGGCTTTGCGCCGGCCTGTTCTGGGGGCGGTTTGAAGGATTGATCGAGCGGTTCCGCTTGTTCGAGCAATACAATTTCGGGTGGCCCGTGCCGCTCCTCTCACCGGAAGGCTGGTTGGGCATGTTGCGGGACACGGAGCTGCACGCATGGCCGCGGCCCACCCGGCTCCTGCTCAGCGGGGCGGTCGTGGGCATCTGGCTCGCCGGATTCGGCCTGCTCTGGCGGCGGCGCCGGGAATCCGCGCTGGCGGCTTTGACCCTGGTGCTGCCGGTATTGGTGGGCTGGGGTTTGCTCGTATGGGAAGCGCGGTCGCGGATCAACGCCAGCTACGACGCGTTCAAGCTCTTCTCCGTGTTTTACCCCGGCTTGCTCGCGGGGCTGACCTCCTGGCTGGCGATTTCGTCCCGGCCTCAGCCGGCGTGGGTGAGGGGCGCCGTTGTTTTGCTGATCGTGGCGCTGTTGGCCGTCAATGGGCGAATCACGCTGCTGTTCGCCGCGCAAATGGCCCAGCCACCGTTGCGTGTGGAACGCGGTTTGGTGGAGTTGCGCCGGCTGGAGCAAGTCCCGCGGGTGACCTCCCTGAACATGCGTATCGAGGGGTTCTGGTCGCGGCTTTGGGCCAATGCCTTCCTGCTGCGCAAGCCGCAGTATTTTCCGACGCATACCTATGAGGGGCGGCGGAACACGGGCCTGCACGGTGAGTGGGATCTGAGCGACAGCTTGTTGCGGTCGCTGCCGGCGCGCCGGATGGATTACCTCGTGCTCAACCCCCAGTTCCATGTCGTGCGCGTCAAGGCTCCGGGCCGGGTGGAACTCGCCTTTGGCGAAGGCTGGCACCCGCTCGAGGGCCTGGGGTTCAACCGGTGGCGGTGGAGTTCGGGCCCGGCGGCGATCGCGATATTCAATCCCGCTCCGCAGCCTCTGAGGGTGAAGTTCTTTCTGCGCGTGCGGTCGCTGGAACCCTGCCAGCTGCAACTGGAGCTGGGGACAGCGCAATTGGGCGAACCACGCGCGTTGCAGGGCAAGGTTCAGCGGCTGGTCTACACCGACCTGGTGTTGCCGCCGGGCGCGTCGGTGCTGACCTTGCGGACCGACCGGCCGTCCAACCGCGCGGCGGCGGACGACTCGCGGCTGCTCGCGGTCGCGCTTTACGATCTGACGGTCCAGGCCGAACCCTGACCGCCGTTTTCGCATCGCCAGCCTAAGGCGTGGCTGCATCAATCCACCGGGTGCAACCGGATGAATATCGCAAAATGGCCGCGGTCGAGGACGCCATGTGGTATTACCGGGCGTTGCACCGGCATGTCGGGCGCAGCCTGGCGCGCCACCTGCCGCCGGGGGCGCGGGTGCTCGACGCGGGCTGCGGCACCGGCGGACTGCTGCGCCGGCTGCATGAAACGCAGCCGACCTGGCAACTGACCGGGATCGATTTTTCACCGCTGGCCTGCGAACTCGCCCGGGCGCGGGCGAGCGGCGAGGTGCTGGAGGGCTCGATCGCCGCGCTGCCTTTTTCGGAGGCGGCCTTCGACGCAGTGGTGTCGTGTGACGTCGTCTGCCAGGTGGCCGATCCCGCCCAGGCGCTCCGGGAGTTTCACCGCTGCCTCCGGCCCGGCGGGGTGGTGGTGCTGACGATGCCGGCATATCAATGGATGTATTCGTATCACGACCGGGAGGTCGGCAACCTCCGGCGCTACACCCGGAGCGAGGTCGGTGCTCTGTTGGGCACCGCGGGGTTCACCGTGGTGCGGAACACCTATTGGAACACGCTGCCGTTTCCCCTGGCGGTGCTGCGGAGGAAGCTCCTGCCGCCGGCGGCGCCCTCGAGCGACGTCGGCCTGTTCCCCGCGCCGGTGGAGGCGGGCTTCAACGGCCTGATGGCCGTGGAGCATGCCTGGCTGGGCTTGGGCGGATCGCTGCCGTTCGGCAATTCGGTGCTGACGACGGCCCGGAAATCATGACAGGATGGAAACACCCCACCCCATGACCCTGGCCCTCAGTTTTGTCATACCGCTGTATTATAGCGCGGAGACCATCACCCCGCTCGTGAAGGAGATCGAGGGACTCGGCATCGAGGGCGGCCACGAACTCGTGCTGGTCAACGACGGCAGCCGCGACGCCACGGCCGGGATTTGCCGCGAATTGCTGCGCGACGCGCGCATTCCGATCACCTTCGTCAACCACGCGCGCAATTTTGGCGAGCACAACGCCGTCCTCACCGGTTACCGGCACACCCGCGGCGCCCACATCGTCAACCTCGATGACGACGGCCAGAATCCGCCTCTGGAGGCCGTGCGGCTCTGGCAGCACGCCCGCCAGGAAGGGTTCGATGTGGTCTACGGCCATTATTCCCGGAAGGAGCACTCCCTGTGGCGCAACCTGGGCAGCTGGCTCACCAACCGCATCACGGACCGGGTGCTGGACAAGCCGAAAGGATTTTACCTGTCGAGTTTCCGGTGTGTGAGCGCGTTCGTGGCGCGCGAGGTGGCGGCACACGAGGGACCGTATCCGTATATCGACGGCCTCATCCTGCAGGTGACGCAGAACATCGGGGCGCTGGAGGTGCACCATGCGGGGCGCATCGCCGGAGAAAGCGGCTACACGCTGCGCCGGTTGTTGCGGCTGTGGGCCAGCACGTTCGTGAATTTTTCCGTGATGCCGCTGCGGCTCGCGACCTTGCTCGGCCTCGTCATGGCCGCCGTGGGGCTGACGGGCCTCGCCGTGGTGTTCTATCTCTGGGCGAACAACCGGGGGCCGGACTACGGCTGGGGCTCGCTGATGGGGGCGTTGCTGGTTTTTTCCGGCACGCAGCTGGTCATGCTCGGCTTGATCGGCGAATACATCGGCCGGATGTTCCTGACGGTGAACCGGCGGCCGCAGTCGGTCGTGCGTTCCGTCGAGCGCGCCGGTTGAGGGGCGGCCGGGGCCGGTCAGATCCGGTCGGTCCGGACGGACGTCGGAGGGGGGGGCGCGGGCGCGCCCTCGAGCAGTTCGCGCCAGCGCTGCAATTCGCGCGCGATGGCCGCGGCGACCCCGGTGCGCACCAGCCCGGGCGGCACCGGCAGGATGATCAGGTAGGCCAGGGCGGACTGGAGCATGGCGTAGTCAAACACGCCCGATTGGTCGGCGTGGGCGATGATTTGCCGGCGGCTCCAGTCGTGCGCGGCCAGCAGGACGATCCGGTCGTGCCAGCGCTGCACCAGCCGGAAGGTGTTTTGTTCGTCCCGGAGCTTGCGGCCCGCCGACGCACTGATGTGGTGCCGCACCACGCTGCGCAGCGCGATATAGGAGCGAAGTCCCGCGGCGCCGGCGCGCAGGGCCAGATCGATGTCCTCGGCACCGTTGATGAAACCCTCGTCGAAACCGCCGAGCTGCCGCCAGCAGGCGCGGCGCAGGGCGAAGCAGGCTCCGGTCAGCGCATCCACCGGCCGATAGGCGGGGCGGCCGAACCAGCGGCTGGTCCAGGGCAGCCCGGTGTCGTGCGCGGGCTTGCCCTTGTGGTCGAAATAAATCCCGGCGTGATCGACCGCGCCGGTCGTAGCGTTGAGCTGCACGTTGCCGACGAGGCCGGCGGCGGGGAAGCGGGCGAAGGCGGCGAGCATGGGCTCCAGCCAGCGCGGCAGGAGCACGAGGTCGTTGTTGAGGAAAAACAGAAATTCGCCCTGTGCGGCGGCGGCACCGCGGTTGCACGCCCCGGCGAAGCCGAGATTCCTTTCGTTGAGGAGCGCGCGGCAGGGGACGGGCGGGGTGGAAAGGCCCTGCAGCCATTCGCGGGTGCCGTCGGTGCTGCCATCGTCCACGAGGATGATTTCGCACTCGAGGCCGGGTGGCAGGTTTGCCCGGAGGCTGGCCAGCATGGCCTGCGTGAGCGGCAGGCAGTTGTAGAGCGGGATGATGAAGGAAACCTGCATGGGGCGGCCGGTTCAACCGGTCGGGACTCACTCCAGCAGCCGCTTCAGGTATTCGCCGTAGGCGGATTTGCCAAGCTTCTTGATGTTAACCTCCATCACGGCGCGGTCGATCCAACCTTTCTTGTAGGCGATTTCCTCGAGGCAGGCGATCTTAAGGCCGGTGCGGTTCTCGAGCACATGGACGAATTGGGCTGCCTCCATGAGCGAATCGTGGGTGCCGGTGTCGAGCCACGCGGTGCCGCGGCCGAAGAGTTCGACGTGGAGCTGGCCGCGTTCGAGGTAGAGCCGGTTGAGGTCGGTGATCTCGAGCTCGCCCCGGGCCGAGGGCTTGAGACTGCGCGCGAGCGAAACCACGTCGGCGTCGTAGAAATACAGACCGGGGATGGCGAAATGGGACTTGGGCTGGGGCGGTTTCTCCTCGATGGAAAGCACGCGGCCGTCGGGCGCAAATTCGACGACGCCGTAGGCGCTGGGATTAGCGACGTGGTAACCGAAGACGGTGGAGCCGGTGTGGCGGGCGGCGGCCTCCTCCAGGGACCTCACGAATTCGGAGCCGTAGAAGAGATTGTCGCCCAGCACGAGCGCGGAAGGCTCGCTGCCGGTGAGGAACCCGGTGTCCCCCGCGATGTGAAAGGCCTGGGCGAGGCCGTCGGGGCTGGGTTGCTCCGCGTAGCTGAACTTGAGGCCGAAATTGGTGCCGTCGCCGAGCAGCTTGCGGAAAAGCGGCAGGTCCTGCGGCGTGGAAATGATTAGGATTTCGCGGATGCCCGCGAGCATCAGCACCGACAGCGGATAATAGATCATCGGCTTGTCGTAGACCGGCATGAGCTGCTTCGAGACCGCGATGGTCAGCGGGAAGAGCCGGGTGCCCGAGCCGCCGGCGAGGACAA
The DNA here is from genome assembly GCA_043783345.1 of Verrucomicrobiota bacterium. Lineage (GTDB taxonomy): Bacteria > Verrucomicrobiota > Verrucomicrobiia > Opitutales > Opitutaceae > Lacunisphaera. The sequence goes on along the minus strand of JAYVZM010000229.1, from coordinate 1,677 downwards.
TCCCGCGGCGCGGGATTGGGGTTGAGGTTGAAGGTTTAGGTTGAGGAGAGGACATCAGCGGTCGAGGCTTTGAATGAGGGCATGGATCATGCGGGAGATTCGGCGCAATTCATCGAGAAGTTGGTCCGCCTCAGTGGCGGAAACGTAGCCAAGGCGTTTGGCGATATAGAGTCGAGAACGGGTTTCCCCAGCTGAGCCCTTGGCCAAACTTCCAGCGACTCATCGGGCATGGTGGAATTCCTCAACCTCAACCATAAACTTCAACCTTTCCCGGTGCCGAGGCGTTCGCGGGCGTATTTCTTGGCGGTGATCTCGGCGGCCCAGGCGCGGTGCTGCAAATACCAGTCGACGGTCTTTTCGATGCCGGTGGCGAAGCTCTCCCGGGGCGCCCAGCCGAACTCGCGCTGGATCTTGCCGCAGTCGATGGCGTAGCGGCGGTCGTGGCCGGGGCGGTCGGCGACGTGCGTGATCTGGGTGGCGTAACTCTGGCCGTCGGCCCGCGGCGACTTCCGGTCCAGGAGCGCGCAGATTTTTTTCACGATGGCGAGGTTGGGCTGCTCGTTCAGGCCGCCGATGTTGTAGGTCTCGCCCGTGCGGCCCTGCTGGAGCACGAGCCAGATGGCGGCGGCATGGTCCTCGACATAGAGCCAGTCGCGAACCTGCTGGCCGTCGCCGTAGACGGGCAGGTTTTTCCCGTCGAGGGCGTTGAGGATGATGAGCGGGATGAGCTTCTCCGGGAAATGATAGGGGCCGTAGTTGTTCGAGCAGTTGGTCGTGAGCGTGGGCAGCCCGTAGGTGTGCTGGTAGGCGCGCACGAGATGGTCGCTCGCCGCCTTGGAGGCGGCATAGGGGCTGTTGGGCTCGTAGTTGTGCTCTTCGGTGAAGGCCGGCGCGCCGGGCGCGAGCGAGCCGTAGACCTCGTCGGTGGAGACATGGAGGAAACGGAACGTGTTTTCCCTCAGGCCGGGCAGCCGGCTCCAATGGTGGCGGACCTGGTTGAGCAGACGCAGGGTGCCGACGACATTGGTCTGGATGAAGGGCTCGGGGGAGTCGATGGAGCGGTCCACGTGCGACTCGGCGGCGAAATTCACGACGGCGTCGATGGCATGTTCGGAAAGAAGTCTGGCCACGAGCGCATCGTCGCCGATGTCGCCGTGGGCGAAAACATAGCGCGGGTCGGCGGCGAGGTCCGCGAGGTTGGCGAGGTTGCCCGCGTAGGTGAGCGCGTCGAGGTTGACGAGCCGGTGCAGTCCGGAGTTCTTTTCCGTGAGGCGCTGCCGGATGAAATTGCTGCCGATAAAACCGCAGCCGCCGGTGACAAGTAAGTTCATGAAGAAATTAACCGCGAAGGACGCGAAGAGACGCGAAGGTTAAGATTTGGTTAGGACAATTCGTTCCCATTCGAGACGGGGATAAGAACCGAAATTAACCAACAAGCCAAGCTGGAGTCCGGTTACTTTCAGGTAGTTGAGAACTTGGGCGCGATGTTCGTCAGTCAAATGCTTGGCGGCCTTCAGTTCTACGATGATTTTGTCATAGCACAGCAAATCCGGAGTGTAGGTATGTTTGAGGGGGCGGTTGCGATACTGGATTTGGTAGTTGCGCTGAGGGTCAAACGGGATGCCGCAATGTTCCAATTCAATCTCCAGGGCATCCTGATAAACCGGCTCAACGAAT
>JAYVZM010000228.1:0-27349 GCA_043783345.1 Verrucomicrobiota bacterium | reverse complement strand
GTCGCGTGCAAGCACGCTCCCACAATTTCAATTTCCACTCACGGCGCTTTCGGCCCCGTTGGGATCAGGTAGCCGCGGTCGGCCATCCAGTCCGTCATCCGATGCGGCCAGTTCTTCACCGCCGCGAAGGCCGACCGGTCGCCCATGTTGAAGGCGTGTTTGCCTTGGGCCAGCAGATGGACCTCCACCGGGACCTTGGCAGCCCGAAATTTCTCCAGCAGATCCATCGTCACTTCGGCGCAACCGTATTCGTCGTCGTTCGCACAGAGGAGAAAGGCCGGCGGGGAATCCGCGGGTATTTTCTTCGGCGCGTTGCCGCCGGGATAAACCATCATCTGGAAATTCGGACGGCCATTGAGGCGGTCGACCGGGTCAGCCGCCTGCGGATCGCCGTCGCCCGGCTCGAAGGCCACCATCATCACCACCGCGCCGCCGGCGGAAAACCCGAGCATGCCGATGCGGTTAGGGTCGAGCTGGTATTCGTCCGCCCGGCTGCGCACCAGCCGCATGGCGCGGTAGGCGTCTTCACGCACGTGATCGAAGCGATACGGCGAATGCGCCGCGTTCGGCAGCCGGTATTTCAGGACGAATACCGTCACGCCGAGCGGGTTCAGGAAATCGGCCACCTGTTTCCCCTCGGCGGTAAAGACCAGCTCGCGAAATCCCCCACCCGGCGCGACCACGACCGCGCAGCCGTTGGCCTTGTCCTTCGGCGGCAGGAAAACCGTGAGCGAGGGATTGTGAATGTTCTTCACCCACCAGTCCCTCGCTTGCTCCGGCTCGGCGCGCCGCGACTCAAAGCCGGGGGCTCCTCCCACCCAAAGCGGAATGACTGCGGGAGTTTGCGCGCCCAGCGGCGCGACCAGACCGAGCAGCAGGAGGGGCAGAAAACAACGGGGGTTCATGGCTTCACCCTGACATTTCCCGTTTTGATGGCCAGTCCGCACTTGGCGCATCCGACTCAATTTCCGCATTTTCATTTCGGCCCGGCCGGGCATCGTCACCGCCAATGAAGCCCTCCGGCCCGCTTTGCCTGTTCTGCCTCCTGCTCACCCTCGGAGTGGCCGGGCCGATGCGGGGCCAGGAGAACACTCCTGAACCCGCCCGGCGGCCCGAGGACACCCCGGCGCTGCCGGTCGACTCCCCACCCGCAACGGAGGACAACCCCGCGGTCGCACCCGCGGAAGATCTCCGGCCGGTCGAGACGTGGCTGGAGGCGCAGATTGAACTGGCCCGGCGCGGCTTCTCCGGCGGTTCGATCGACGGCGTGCGCGGCCCGCAATCCGCCGCCGCCTTGCGCGCGTTCCAGCGCAGCGCCGGGCTGGCCGAAACGGGCGAACTGGACAAATCCACGCGCGAAAGCCTGCTGCTCACGGCGCCCGCGTTCGCCACGCCCACCTTCAGCGTAAAGGACCTGGCCCTGCTCCAACCCCTCGCTCCCACCTGGCTCGGCAAGTCGGAGCAAACCACGCTCGCCCATGCCACCGCGCTCGAGCTGGTGGCCGAACGCTACCACGCCAGCCCCAATTTCCTTCGCCGGCTCAATCCCGAGGTCGCTTGGGACGCTCTCCTGCCGGGCGCCGTCCTCAAGGTGCCGGCCGTCGAGCGCGTGACCGTCACCGGCAAAGCCGCGCAACTCCACGTCCGTCTTGCCGCCCACGAACTCGAGGCTACGGATGACACCGGCCGCGTCATCGCGCACTTCCCGGTCAGCATCGCCCGCAACGTGGACAAGCGCCCGGTCGGCGAGCTGCATGTGACCGTGGGCATCCCCGATCCCAACTACACGTTCGACCCCGAGGTGTTTCCCGAGTCGCCGGAGGCGAAGGAGCTCGGCCGCAAACTGATCATCCCGCCCGGTCCCAACAATCCCGTGGGCGTCGCCTGGATCGGGATCGACCGCACCGGCTACGGCATCCACGGCACGCCCGACCCGGAAAAAGTCGGCCGCACGGAGTCGCACGGCTGCTTCCGCCTCGCCAACTGGGACGCCCGCACCTTGCTCGACCTCGCCTGGGTCGGCCTGCCGGTCATCGTCGAACCGTAGGTCTTGCGGGCGCGCGGGCCGCCGCGCAAAGCGGGAAAGGCCGGCGCCAAGGATTCTCCAAACATCCGGGTTGTGCGCCGCCCGCTCCACGTTCAACTTGGCCCGCCCTCTCATGACCACCCCTTGTCGCCTTCCCGCCCGCCGCCGTCTTTTCGCCGTCCTCGCTCTTCTCGCGTTGCTGGCGCCCGGCTTGCACGCCCAGCCCGACGGCATCTCCGGTCGCGACATCATTCCCGACTCGCCGGCGTGGCTGCACCACGCCGTGGTCTACCAGGTTTACCCGCAGACTTTCTACGACACCGACGGCGACGGCATCGGCGATCTCCGCGGCGTCACCGCCAAGCTCGACTACATCAAGAGCCTTGGCGTCGACGCCATCTGGCTGAACCCTTTTTTCGATTCGCCGTTCAACGACGCCGGCTACGACATCCGCGATTACTACAAGGTCGCGCCGCGCTACGGCACCAACGAGGACGCCCGCCAGCTTTTCGCCGCGGCGCACCAGCGCGGCCTGAAGGTGCTTTTCGACTTCGTCGCCAGCTATACCGCGATTGACCACCCGTGGTTCCAGGCGTCGGCGCACGACCCCCGGAGCCCGACGGCCAACTGGTATGTCTGGACCGACAACGTGTGGAAGCAGGAGACCAACCCGCTCTTCATCCACGGCTATGGCCAGCGCAACGGCAACTTCCTCTCCAATTTCTACTGGTGCCAGCCCGCGCTCAACTACGGCTTCGGCGAACCCGATCCGGCCCAGCCCTGGCAGCTGCCGACGAACCACCCGGCCGTGCTCGCCATGCGCGCCGAGATGAAGCGTGTCTTCCAGTTCTGGATGGACCTCGGGGCCGACGGCTTCCGCGCCGACATGGCCGGCGCCCTGGTCAAGGGCAACGACGTGCACCATGACTCCCTCGGCTTCTGGCGCGAATGCCGGGCGATCATGCGGCAGAAATATCCCGACGCTTTCATGGTGTCGGAATGGTCCGGCCCGCGCGAGGCGCTCGACGGCGCGTTCCACGCCGACTTCTTCCACTGGGTCGCAGGTTTTGACGACCTCTACCAAGCCGAGAGCTGGCGCATCCTCAACGGCATGTCCGACGGGCACAGCTTTTTCGACCGCGACGGCCGCGGCAACATCGCCCGCTTCCTCGCGCGCTACCTCGCCGACTACACCGCCACGCGCGCCCACGGCTACATCTGCCTCCCGCTCGGCAACCACGACAACGCCCGGCTGGCCAACCAGCGCAGCACCGACGACCTCGAGATCATCCTGACCTTCGGCCTTACGATGCCGGGCGTGCCCTTTCTGTATTATGGCAACGAGACTGGCATGCGCCAGCTGCCCGCCGCGGACCAGCCGCAGATCGAGGGCGCCTACCAACCCCGCGCCGGCGCCCGCTCGCCGATGCAGTGGACCGGGGGCCCCAACCTCGGCTTCTCCACTGCCGCTCCGGCGAAACTTTACCTGCCGGTCGACAAGGCCGCCGTCGCGCCGAACGTCGCCGCACAGGAAAACGACCCCGACTCGCTGCTCAACCGCACGCGCCGGCTCATCAAGCTCAAGCACACCGAGCCCGCCCTCACCGCCTACGCGGAGTTCACGCCGCTCTACGCCAAGGAGAACACCTACCCGCTCGTCTACGCCCGCGCCAGCGGCGACAACGTCCTGCTCATCGTGCTGAATCCGGCCGCCCGCGCCGAGACCGCCGAATTCGCCTTCACCCACGGCAGCAAACTGACCCTGCTCGCCGGCAAACCCGTCACCGTCACGCCCGGCGCCGGCCACTTGAAGCTGACGGTGCCCGGCCAGACTTACGCGATCTACCGCGTCGAGAAATAGGATTCCTCCGATCGCTCCCGTTTTTGAAAAAAATCCTCTTCCGTTTCCTCCTGCCGGCGGCTCTGGCCGCGTTCACCGCCTGCAGCACCACGCCCGTTTCGCCCGATTCGACCCCCGGTCCCGTGAGCCGGCACGGCCGGCTGCAGGTTGACGGCCACCGGATCGTCGGCACCGACGGCCAGCCCGTGAGCCTCGCGGGCGTCAGCTTCGGCTGGAGCCAGTGGGAAGCCGCCCGCTTCTACAATCAAGGCGTGGTCAACTGGCTGAAGCAGGACTGGCAGGCCGGCATCGTGCGCGCCGCCCTCGGGATCGAAGCCACCGGCTACCTCCGCCACCCCGGGCGCAATGTGGCGCGGGTCACACGTGTGATCGACGCCGCCATCGCCGACGATCTCTATGTGCTCATCGACTGGCACGACCACTTTGCCGACCAACACCCGGATCTCGCCGTGGCATTCTTCACCGAGATGGCGCGCCGCTACGGCCAGCGGCCGAACGTCATGTATGAAATCTACAACGAGCCGCGCAAGGGCCTGACCTGGAGCCAGGACGTGAAACCTTACGCCGAAAAGGTCCTCGCCGCCATTCGCGCCATCGATCCCGACAACCTGATCGTCGTCGGCACACCCAACTGGTCGCAGGATGTGGACATCGCTGCCGCCGATCCGATCAAGGACGCCAACCTGGCCTACGCCCTCCATTTCTATGCCGGCACGCACAAGCAGCGGCTCCGCGACAAGGCCGTCACCGCGATGAACCTCGGTGCGGCGCTCTTCGTCACCGAGTGGGGCACCTGCGACGCCTCGGGCGCGGGCAAGGTGGACGTCGAGTCCACGCAAGCCTGGATGGCCTTCATGCAGGAGTGGCAGCTCAGCCACTGCAACTGGGGCCTCTACGACAAGCGCGAGACCGCCGCGATCGTCCGCCACTCCGCCGCCTCCCGGGGCGGCTGGCGCGCTGAAGACCTGAGTCCTTCCGGCCGGTTTGCCCGCGAGTTGATCCGCCAGTGGTCCACGCCTCCACCCTCCCTGACCCCATGAATCCGGAAACACGACGGCCCGCGTCCCGGGCCCGGATCGTCGGTGATTTATCTTAACGCACGCCCCGATCTGCCCATAGTGCCGGCCCGCCCGATGCTCCGCCTCCTCCTTCCGCCCAATCTCGCCAGCGCCGCGCAACGCGACGCCATCGCCGTCCGGCTGGAACTCAATCTCGCCGGCACGCCCCCGCCCGCCTTCGTTCCCGGCCTCGCCGTGTTGCAGCGCCTCGGCGCCAAGCCCGCCCCGATCTCCTTCCTGCAGCTCACCCGCGCGCAACTCGCCGAGCTCACCGACGCCCTCGCCGGCCAGCCCGCGTTCTTCTGGCTCAACCGTCCGGCCGAACCCATCCCGTGGAACGGCTCCGAGCTCCCGGGCGTCGACGAGCACCTCGCCGCGCCCTCCGCCCCGGCCCCCGCCGCGCCCGCCCCGGCCCCGACGGCTGCCCCCAGACCCGCGCGCCGCGAGCCGGAGTATAAGCCGATGACCGTGGACGGCTCCGAGCACTTCCTCGCCATCACCCTGCCCTCGCGCGAGGCCGACAATTATCACGAAGTCTGGGAGCTGCTGAAGCGCCATGGCTTCGTCCTCGAACCGTCCAACGGAAAATTCTGGCTGCGCAACCGGCACAAGACCCTGAATTTTCTCGCCACCTACGGCACCGAGCTGCGCGAGCATCACGGCGCGGAGTTCACCGAAAACTTCGCGCGCAACACCGCTCACCTCCGGCCGGTCGGCGTGGAGGCCGCGATCAAGGAGACCGGCGACAGCTACGACGTCACCCTCGGCCTGAAGGCCGGCGACGCGCCCGAGACGGAGATCCTCAACGCCGTGAATACGAGCCGCAGCTACATCGAGAGCGGCAAGGAAATCTACCTCGTCGATCCCGTCCGGCTCGCCCAGCTGCAGGCCGCGCACCAGGCCCTCGCCGGCGCACCCGAGGCTCCGGGCGGCCTGCGCCGCTCGCACCGCATCGTCCGCGCCCGCGTCGCCGAGGTGCAGGACATCCTGTCCGAGGCCGCGCCGCATTTCCAGCCGCCCGAAACCTGGCGCGAACGCAGCACGGCTCTGCACCAACTCGCGACCCTGACGCCGGCGCCCGTGCCGGCGGCATTGGAAACTGTGCTGCGGCCCTACCAGAAACTCGGCGTCGCCTGGCTCTGGTATCTCTACGGCCAGAAACTCGGCGGCATCCTCGCCGACGAGATGGGCCTGGGCAAAACCCTGCAGGCGCTCGCGCTGCTCGCCGCCCGGCATGGCCTGGCCCCTTTCGGGGGTCCGCGTCTACCCTCCCTCGTCGTGTGCCCCGCCTCGCTGATGGAAAACTGGCGCCGCGAAGCCGCCCGTTTCACGCCGCAGCTGAAAACCCTCGTGCACCACGGCGACCGCCGGCTGACCGACCCCGCGCCGTTCGCCGCCTACGATCTCATCATCACTTCCTACGGCACGCTCACGCGCGACGACGAGCTCTTCGCCGCGCTGGAGTTCGACCTCATCCTCGCCGATGAAGCCCAGCACCTGAAGAACCGCCGCACGCAGGCCGCCCAGTCGCTGCGGACGCTGCGCGGCCGCGGCCGGTTCCTGCTCACCGGCACCCCGCTGGAAAATTCCCTCGACGACCTCCGCTCGCTTTTCGAATACCTGATGCCGGGCTTCCTCGCCGCCGTGCCGCCAGGCGTGCGTGGCGCCGACCGGATTTGGTATGACGAGCGCCTGCGCGTCCAGACCGCGCCCTACATTCTTCGCCGCACCAAACTGGCCGTCGCGCCCGAGCTGCCGGAAAAAATCGAGCAGGTCATCTATTGCGACCCCACGCCCGCCCAAGCCGCGCTCTACCGCCGCAGGCAGGAGCAGACCGAGCAGGAGCTCTCGAAACTCGCGGCCGCCGGCGCATCCGAGGGCCGGCTGCACCTCGCCGCGCTGACCCAACTGCTGCGCTTGCGCCAGATCTGTTGCGACCCGCGGTTGGTGGAGGAGGTAGGGCGGGGAGTCCCTTCCCCGCCGCAGCGCGGGGCGGAGTCCGCGCCCTACCCCGATTCCGCCAAACTCGACGCCTTCCGCGAACTGCTGGCCGAGAGCGTCGACGAGGGCCACCGCATGCTTGTGTTCTCGCAGTTCACCTCGTTGCTCGCGCTGCTCCGCGGGGAGCTCGACGCCCAAGGCGTGGTGTATTGCTACCTCGACGGTTCGATGACGGCCCGCGCGCGGCAGGCCGCCGTCGACCGATTCCAGGGCGACGATACCGTCCCGGTGTTCCTCATCTCGCTCAAGGCCGGCGGCACCGGGCTCAATCTCACGGGCGCCGACGTCGTCGTGCACTATGACCCGTGGTGGAATCCCGCCGCCGAGGCGCAGGCCACCGATCGCACGCATCGCATCGGCCAGACGAAGGTCGTCACCAGCTACAAGCTGATCTGCGCCGGCACCGTGGAGGAAAAGGTCCTGACGTTGCAGGACACCAAGCGCGCGCTGCTCGCGGATGTCTTCGAGGCCAGCGCCGCGGCCGCGGCGAAGCTCGGCCTCGCCGACCTGCGCGAACTGCTCAAGTGAGGTCAGCGGACGGGGCCGGCCTCGCCGCCCAAACCAGCCGGCCGCCGAGATAGTTGCCCACCGTCAGCACGGCCAGCAGCGCGGCTTCGACGGCGAGAAAAGCCGGGCCATGCGTGACCTGCGGATAGCGCGGCAGCTCCAGCCCCAGCAACACCGTGAAGCCCAGCAACACCGTCCCGTTGACCAGCCCGTGCTGCCACGCCCCGGTCACCATCCGACGGTCCTCTCCCTGGCTCAATGCGATGAGATCCATGCCACCGCAAGCGGCGGCCAGCCAGCCAAGGCCCGTGCCCGCCACCAACAGCCAGAACCCGGCGGCCCCGGCCAGGCCGACGGGGAGCCGGCCGGCCAGCAGATGAAATCCCCAGTGCGCCGGCCACAGCGCCACCGGAAAATGGATCAGCATCACATGCACCGGGTGCCCGAGCAAGCGCATGGGTCAGCCCTTGGCCACGAGCAGCACGAGGCCGAAGGCCACGACGGCCACCACGGCATGGACCACGATGAGGAAAGCCGGACCGGGCTTCCGGCGCAGGTCGTTCGCGAACAGCACCGCGCCGCCCAGGGCCGCGACCACGAAGAGTCCGATCGCGATGGTCAGCATCCGTTGGGGATGGGACAGGGCGTGAAGCAGCAGCAGGACGAGACCCCCGGCGCCAACGGCGCCATGCGCCAGGGCCACGGGCTTGGATGTTTCCTTTTTTCGCAACAGTGCGACGGCGACGGCGAGGCCGAGGACGGCGGCGAGGGCGAACAGAACGATACTGAATGTGAGCATGGAGATATCCGATGAGGGTTGGTATTTGCGGCGACGCCCATTGGATGCACCCCCGCCATGAAAGGTTACAGAAAAACACCGGTGGTGCCGTCACCAAGATTGTGTCCCCCCAACAACTTCATGAATTCGCCTGGAGTAGCTACGAGGGTGAGCGAGTGGCGGCGTCACGGTCCACTCGCTCACGCTCGCGGCTACTTTCGAAACTTACTTATGGAACTCCGGACTGGCTGCACGCGCCGTCACGGCACGCCGAGGATCGCGTTCATGACCCGTGCCGTCATCCGGTTGCAAAACGGGGCGTGATACGGGAAAAGTTCGAGCCCGGCCGCGCTTTGGAGGAGGCGCGCCTTCAGCAATTCCCGGGCGCGGTGCAGGGAGACCTTCACGTTCTCCGCCGAAATCCCGAGGGACCCCGCCGTCTCGGCCGTCGTCAGTTGCTGGACTTCGCGCAGCAGGTAAACCGTGCGCTGCTGGCGCGGGAGACCGGCGATGGTTTTTTCAAGGAGCGTCTTCATTTCCTTCAGATTCAGTTGGGTGGCGCCGTGCCGGGCGTGGGTGTCGGGCAACCCGAGCGGTGATTGTTCGTCCCACGAGTCCTCCCGGGCCGCCTTCCGCTTGCGGAGCAGCATGAGGCATTCATTGATCATGATGCGGGTAAGCCAGGTGGAGAAAGCGGCCCCGCCCTGAAAACGCGGCAGGTTGACGAAGGCCTTGAGGTAGGTGTTCTGCATGGCGTCCTCCGCCTGCGCGTGGTTTTTCAGGTAAGCGAGACCCACGCGGAAAAGCCGCTGGTTGTAGCGGCGGACGAGCACCTCGAACATCTCGCGGTTGCCGCGGGCGACTTCCGTCACGGCCTGCGCATCGCCGACCTCCGGGTGGGGATCGGCGGCGGCGGAGGGCGGTGTTCTGATCTGGGGCATCGGGTAATTGATGCCCGGAATCCCGGCGGGGTTACACAATAATTTAGTCCCGGGCCGGCGCGACCGATTTGCCTCCCGCCGGAAATCTGATTGCGTATTGGGGCTTCCGGAACTGCGTCCAAGGTATGACATTTCTCCCCATGAAACTCCTCCCCCTCCTCTGCTCGCTCGCGCTGGTCACGGCCGCCTTCGGCGCCGGCACCCACGTCAAGGGCCCAAAGCCGCTCAGCATCTCCCAAGGCGCGGAGGTCACACTGGCCGACTTCCTCGTGCCGGGCAAGACGACCATCTTCGACTTCACCAGCGAATACTGCCCGCCCTGCCGCGCCTACGCCGAACCGCTCCTGCTCCTGCACCAGAAAAGGGACGACGTGGCGGTGGTGAAAGTGGACATCAACCGCTCCGAGGTGCACCGCATCGACTGGAGCTCGCCCGTCGCCCAGCAATTCGCGCTGCGCTCCATCCCCCATTTCAAGGTCTACGGGCCCGACGGGAAACTGATCGCCGAGGACACCACGGACGCCCGCTCCGCCCGCATCCTGGTGAACAAATTGCTCGGCACGCTGGAGTGAGCGCCTCCGCCTGACCGCCGCAGCGGGCCGGATGACCGGACAGAAAAATTTCCACCGGTCATCGGCTCATCGGGGCTTGCACGGCCCCGGACAGTCAGGTTCTTCTGAGGGCGGGCCGTCTTTGTCATCACCCCTCCCCCGCCATGACCATGTGGAAGCAAACCCTCACTGCGATCAGTCCGCTTGTCTTGACCCTCGCGACCGCCGGCCTGCTGGCCGCCGGGAAAAAAGATCTCGACCGCACGACCCCTGTGCCCGCCGCGGAGCAAATCCCGATCGCGGATTTCTTCCGGCCGCTGCTCCTGCAGGAACCGAAGTTGAATCCCTCCGGCACCCACATTGCCGCGCTCGTCACCACCCCCGACGACCGGCATCAGCTCCTGGTCTACGACCTGAAGACGCAGAAGAGCGAACTCGTCGGCGGCGCGGGCGACAAGGATATCTACCAGGTCCACTGGCTGAACGACCGGCGCCTGGTATTCGAACTCAGCGCCCGCAAGCTCTACGGCCTCGGTTTGTTTGCCACGAATGTCGGCTCGATCAGCAAGGCCTATCCGCTGCTGCAGTATTACGGCTCGCGTTTGCTCGCCGTGCCACGGCAGGACCGCCTCCGGCCCCTGGTCTGGAATCGCTACGACCAACTGCAGACCAATCGGGATCTCGGCGTCGCGACCGTCGACACGGACCTCCACTCCGGCCGGTTCATCAACCTGCTCTCCGCCGGCGCCGACTGGTCGGATTTGATGGACGCCCGCGACAACAACGAGAAACACATTGTCAGTGAATATCCCGTCCCCTCCTCCGGGCTCGGGTTAAACTATTATGCGGACAAGGATGGACGGCTGGAATTCGCCGTCACCTCGCAGGACGGCCGGCAGGAACTGGACCACCTGGCGGCGGGACATTGGGAGAAATGCCCGGTCGACCTGGAGCGCGTCGATATCATCGGCTGCGGTGAACAGCCCGGGCAACTGGTGGTCCGGGGGCCGCGCCAGGAGGGCCGGCCGCGTGCGCTCCAGTTCATGAATGGCATCACCGGCGAGCTCGGCGAAGTGCTGGTGCAGGACGACGCCTATGATTTCTTCGGCCACGGCATCGGCGACGGCTGGCTGTATCGCGATCCGGGAACACGCCAGATCGTCGGGGCGGTCTATGAGCGGAACGGACCCAGGGTCATCTGGTTCACCGAGGGCTACCGGCAGCTGCAGAAAATCCTGGATGGCTTCTTCCCCCGCGTGGTCGCCCGCATCGTCGGCGGCAACGAAGCGCAGACGCTCTTTCTCGTGGCCACCTTCTCCGACCGTCAGCCCGCCATCTACCACTGGGTCGACATGAAAACGCACCAAGCCGGGCTGATCAAAAATTCCGCGCCGTGGATCGACCCGCAACGCATGCAGGCCACGAACATCCTCAAATTCAAAACCCGGGATGGCCGGCAGCTCGACGCCTATCTGACCCTGCCGGCGGGGGCCTCGAAGGCCAACCCTCCCCCGCTGGTGGTGCTGCCCCACGGCGGGCCATGGGCGCGGGACGGCTGGGGCTTTGATGGGGAGGCCCAGTTTCTGGCGAGCCGCGGCTACGCCGTGCTCCAGCCCAACTATCGCGGCTCCAATGGCTACAGCTGGATGTTTCCGGAAGCGGACAACTGGGACTTCCGCAAAATGCACGATGACGTGACGGACGCCACCAAGGCGATGATCGCCTCGGGCCTGATCGATGGCCGCCGGGTGGCGATCATGGGGACGTCCTTCGGCGGCTATCTCGCTGTCTCCGGAGTGGTGAACGAGCCATCCCTCTATCGGTGCGCCATCACCATCGCCGGGGTGTTCGATTGGGAACGGCAATTGCAGGACAAAAAATTCGACCAATACGACTCGCCGGTTTTCGGCTACTTGAAACTCCGGCTCGGGGATCCCGCCAGGAATCCGGAGAAATACGCCGCGATTTCACCCGGCCGCCGGGCGGATCAGATTCGCGTCCCGGTCTTTGTTTCCGCCGGCAAGGAGGACCAGACGGTGGAGATCGAGCAGTCGAAGGCGCTGATCGCGGCGCTGAAGAAACACCAGGTGCCGCACGAGACCCTGCTGGTCAGTGAGGAAGGCCACGGCATGCACCATTTCGAGAACCGGGTGGAACTCTACGAACGCATCGAGGCCTTCCTCGCGAAGAACCTCGCGCCGGTGAAGTGAAGCCGGCTGCCGACGTGAATCGTCCGCACCAACGCCTCAACGCCGAATGCTGTCATCCTGACTTCATAGACTGATCGTCCACTCCAGTTATCACATGAACCTGTCACGCCCCACCCATCTGCTTTTCGGCCTGTCGCTCGCGCTTACCAATCTGCCCGCCGCCAAGCTCGATTTTGAACGCACCGCACCGGTCCCGGCCGATCAGCCGGTTCCCATCCAGGATTTTTTCCGGCCGCCGCTTTTCTCCAATCCCATTTTGAATGCAGCCGGCACCCATTTCGTCGCCCAAGTCGACGTCGGCAACGATCAAACCTCCCTGCTGGTCTGTGATCTCGCCAAATCGAAGCTCAATGTAATCAATGGCTACAAGAACGAGGATGTTGACTGGGTTTCCTGGCTGGACGATACCCGCATTCTCTCGAGTTTCATCGCCGACAAGCGCTACGCGAGAGGCCTGTTCGTGTCCGATGCCGTCAATGTCCGCGGCGGCTATCCGGTGGAATACCACAGCGCCGCGGCGCTGGTCGGCGTCCCGGCCAAATCCCCCATGAGACCCTTGGTCTGGATCTACCGCAATGCCTACGATGACGGCAAGAATCTGGGCGTGGTCCAGATCGATGCCACCAAGCGCCTGGGGGAGAATAAAGAGGCCATTCCGGGCAGCATGCAGGAACGAGCCGCGATCGAGGAGGAGAACTTGAACGGAACCTACGCAAAGATCGTCCACAGCTTCCCCAATCCACCCGGCGACGGCGTGGTCGTTGACTATCTCGCGGACAAGGACGGCGAACTGGCCTTCGCCATCACCGCCGATCAAGGCGCCTATACCCTGTTTCGCTTTGCCCGCAACAAGTGGGAAAAAGCCCCGGTGGACCTTGACCAGTTCTACCCGCTGGTGGTCGGTGACCGGCCGAACGAATTGATCGTCATGGGGCCAAGGCAGAACGACAGACCGCGGGCGCTGCACCGGTTGGATGCGTCTACCGGCGCACTCGGCGAAATGCTCGCGCAGGACAAGGCATATGATATCCCCAGCGGGACTTTCTATCGTCACCCCGTCTCGAAAACGATTTTGGGCGTCAAATATTATCGCAGCATGCTGGAGACAATCTGGCTGAATGAGAATTACGCCGCTGTGCAGAAACGGCTCAACGCGCAATTTCCCGGCCTGGTGGTCAGCATTCTTGGCAGCAACAAGGCCGAAGACCGTTTCTTCTTTTATACCTATTCCGACCGCCAGCCGGTGATCTACTACTCCCTGGACCTGAGGACGAAAACCGTCGGCCTGATCAAAAGCAGCGCCCCCTGGATCGATGCGACCCGCATGCGGCCGACCAATGTGTTCAAAACCAAGACCCGGGACGGCTACCAGATCGAAGGGTATCTCACCCTCCCGAAGGGAGCATCCAAGGAAAATCCTCCGCCAGTGGTGGTCCTTCCCCATGGCGGCCCGCATCGCCGCGATGTCTGGGGCTACGATGGCGAAGTGCAGTTTCTGGCCAGCCGGGGCTATGCCGTGCTCCAGATCAATTATCGGGGTTCGACCGGCTACAGCTGGATGTTTCCCACTGACGATATCTGGGATTTCCGCCGGATGCACGATGACGTGACCGATGCCGCGAAAATGCTCGGGAAAGCCGGCTTGATCGATTCCACCCGCATGGCGATCATGGGCTCCTCCTTCGGTGGCTATCTGGCCATGTGCGGCGCCGCCTTCGAGCCCGGCATGTATCGCTGCGCCGTCACCATCGCGGGCGTCTTCGACTGGGCCCAGGTAATCAAGGAAAAGAAATCCGTCCAGTTTGACAGTGCCGCCTATGGGATTTTCCTCCGCAACCTCGGTGATCCCAAGGCCAACCGCGAACAGTTTGATAGCATCTCTCCGCTGCGCCATGTCGATCAGGTGAAGATTCCCGTCTTCGTCGCGCATGGCCGGGAGGACGAAGTGGCCGACGTCCAGGAGTCACGCGCCCTGATCACCCAACTGGAGAAATCGCATGTGGAACACGAATCCATGTTCGTGGCCAATGAAGGCCACGGCATGAGTTTTACGAAAAACCAGGTGGAGCTCTACGAACGCATCGAGGCCTTCCTGGCGAAGAACCTCGCGTCCGTGAAGGCGCCCTGAAGCGGCCGCCGGGCCGCGGTCTCAGCGCGCGTGGTCCTTGTCCCGACCGGCCCACGGGGTGAGCTGGTCGAGCGCGGGCACGATCGCCCGGCGAATGGCCAGGAAGTCGATCGAGCCGCTTTCCCGGTAGAGCACCTTGCCGTCCGCGCCGATCAGCAGCGTGTAGGGCAGCTCGCCGTTCCAGTCCTTGTCGAAAGCCTCGATAAGCGCGTATTTGTCGGTGTCGCCGAACATCAGGTTGCGCATGGATGCATGGTGGTCCTGCAGGAACTTGAGCACCTTCGGCTCCTCGTCGGGGAATTGCGCGGCAACCGTCACCAGCTCGAAACCGCGCTGGCGGAAACACAGGTTCTGGTCGACCAGCTCGTCGAACTCGGAAACGCACGGACCGCACCACGTCGCCCAGAAATTGACGAGGCGGACCTTGCCGGATTCGGCGTTGGCCCGCAGCGCTTTCAGCCCGGCGGCGTCCACCTTGGCGAGCGTCACGGGCTCCCGGGCGACCCTGGCGCGCCAGCGCTCGTTGTCCGCCGCCTTTTCCTTCCACTTGATCGAGCAGCCGAAGACGCGCGTCGTCGTCACCGCCGGCTCGCGGCCGGCCAGCAGCGCCTCGAGGGCGTCGCGGGTGTCGCGGTGCTGCACCAGGTCCTCGCGCTCGGAATTGTCGATGCGGCCGGTGAAGCGCAGCTTTCGCTCCCCGTCGAAGATGAAAACATGCGGCGTGGCCAGCGCCCCGAACTGCTCGACCACCGCCTGCGTCTCGCCGTCGTCCAGGTAGGGGAAATTGTATTTCGCGTAGGCGGCGCGGACCTTCATTTCCTCGAAGGTGTCGCCGAGGTCCGTGTAGGCCAGCTCATCGAGCCGCACGGCATCGGCGTGGTTGGGATTGATGGCCACGACCGCCACGCCGCGCGGACCATACTCGGCGGCGAGCCGGATCAGCCGCTGCTGATAGGCCTGGGCCGTCGGACAGTGGTTGCTCGAGAAAACCACGACCAGCAATTTGGCCGCGGCGAAGTCGGCCGGCGTGTAGGTCTTGCCGTCGACGCCGGGCAGCTTGAAATCCGGCAACGGCGAGCCGAGCGGGAGCACGGGGCGATGCGCCGCGGCGGCGGCGAACACCGCGGCGAGGAGGAACAGAACGGCGGGGAGCAGCGAACGGAGGGGGTGATTCACAGCGGACAGTAAAAGTCTTCCCGCCGACGGAAGCAAGCGGCGGCTGGGCCAATCCCGGGATTGCGCGGCGACTGAAGTTAGGCACTGTCCCAACCCATGTTCCGCCGTCTCCCCCTCGTGTTGCTCGCCGCTGTTCTTGTCACGAGCGTCCGGGCCGGTTCCGGTGATCCGGCCGACCCCGCGCTCAATCCCGCGGGCCGGACGATCCTCGCCTGGTTCCGGGCCCTGCAGGCCAGCCCGGAATTGAAACTCGTGTCCGGCCAGTTCTGCGGCTGGAGCGGCAACGCCGACCTGGATGGCGCCGCCAAGATCCATCGCGCCACCGGCCAGTGGCCCGTCATGATCGGCCTCGACTACTGCACCTGGGTGAAGGGCGACGCCGCGATCGGCGTGCACCAGCCCAACCAGCTCGCCGTGGCCTGGTGGCGCGACGGCGGCCTCGTCAATCTTTCTTGGCACGCCCCCAACCCCGCCAATCCCAACGGTGGCGGCCTGCGCGACAAGGGCGTGACGCTCGCCGACCTCCTCGTCGAGGGCACCCCGACCCACGCGCGCTGGATGCAGTCCCTCGACGAGGTCGCCGCGGGCCTGCAGGACCTGCAAAAGGCGGGCGTCGTGGTCATCTGGCGGCCCCTCCACGAAATGAACGGCGGCTGGTTCTGGTGGGGCGCGCAGGAGCCCGCCGACTACATCAAGGTCTGGCGGCACATGTTCGACTACTTCACCCGCGAAAAACAGCTCCACAATCTGATCTGGGCCTATGCGTCCAGCCAGGGCGCGCGCCGGGCCGACGCCTACTACCCGGGCGATGCTTATGCGGACCTGGTCGGCCTCGATGCCTACACCGACCACATCGATCCGGAACACCTCAAGGGTTATCCCGAAATCACCGCGCTCGACAAGCCCTGCGGCCTCACCGAATTCGGCCCCCATGGCGCTTCGAACCCCCCGGGCGACTTCGACTACCGCCGCCTCCTTGACGGCATCGAGAAAAACTTCCCCCGCACGCGTCACTTCCTCTGTTGGGACGAGAAATGGAATCCCGCTGAAAACAAATTCGCCCGCGAATTCTACAACGACCCGCGCGTCATCACGCGCGACCAGTTGCCCGCCGGCCTGACCGGCCGTCCCGCGTCCGCCGCGCAGGCGAGCGACGCCTACGCCCAATCGATCGAGACCTGGCGCACCGCGCGCGTCGCCCGCCTCACGCAGCCGGACGGCTGGCTCTCCCTGATTGGCCGGCACCGGCTCGTCCCCGGCGACAATACGGTCGGCACCGCCGCCGACAATTCGATCCAGCTGGCCGCCGGCCCGCCCTACCTCGCAACGGTGACCCTGCAGGACGGCAGGGTCACCCTGATGCCCGCCCCCAGCGCCCTCTTTGCCGTCGACGGCGAGCCGGCCGGGCCCGCCGAATTAGTCTACAAGGGCGACAAACCGACCACGGTGACTTTTGGTTCGGCGAGCCTCTACGTCATGGAGCGCGGCGGCAGCCTTTTCCTCCGCGTGAAGGACCGCGCGGCGGAACGCCTGAAAAATTTCGCCGGGCTCGACTACTTCCCGGTCGATCCGGCGTGGCGCATCGAGGCCCAATGGGTGCCGTTCAATCCGCCGCACCAGGTCGACATCACCAACATGATCGGGCAGACGGAACCCGCCGCGGTGCCCGGCAAGGCCGTGTTTACCCGCGACGGCCGCACCTTCGAGCTGCTGCCCATCGATGAGGGCCCGGGCGAGCCGCTCTTCTTTGTCATCACCGACCTGACCGCCGGCAGCGAAACCTACGAGGCCAGCCGTTTCCTCTACGCCGATTCACCCCGGGGCGGCAAAGTGATCCTCGATTTCAACCGCGCGCAGAATCCGCCCTGCGCCTTCACCCCTTTTGCCACCTGCCCGCTCCCGCCCAAGGAAAACCGGCTGCCGCTCCGCGTGACCGCCGGTGAAAAAGCCTACCGCGGCAAGCACTGACAGGTTTTACTGTCTGAGTTCTCAGGGTTGGCGTTGGCGCGATTTTCCGCATGCTGACAACTGCCCGCCGCTCACCCCCTGAGTCGCCGCACCATGAAATCCACCCGTTGCTTCCCGTTTCTCGCCGCTCTGCTTGGTCTCGCGGGTTGCCAGAGCCAATCGCAGCCCGCCGCCTTCACCCACTGGCCCGCGGGGAAGTCACCGGCCGGGATCGGCAAGCGCGTCGCGGAGAATTTTTCCGCCCGTCCCTTTCAGTGGCAGACCGATCCCCGGCGCCGGTTCGTCATCTACCCCGAGATCTGCGCCTGGTATGGCTCGCTGGAAGTCGCGCGCCTGCTGCCCGACCCCGACCTGCAAAAGCGGCTCGTCGCGAAATACGACGTGCTGCTCACTCCCGAGGGCGCAAAGCGGATTTCCGAGGAGGATCACGTTGACTACCGCGTTTTCGGCGTCGCGCCGCTGGAAATCGGTTTGCTGACCAAGGACGAAACATTCCTCGCCACCGGCCGGCACTTCGCCGACGCCCAGTGGGACCAGCCCACCCCCGACGGCCTCACCCACGAGGCCCGCTACTGGATCGACGACATGTTCATGAGCCCGGTGCTGCAGGTGCAGGCCTTCCGCGCCACGAGGGACATGAAGTATCTCGACCGCGCCGCCCTGATGATGGCCGCCTACCTCGACAAATTGCAGCAGCCCAGCGGGCTCTTTTTCCACGCGCCGGATTCGCCGTTCTATTGGGGCCGGGGCAATGGCTGGGTCGCCGTCGGCATGGCCGAGCTGTTGCGCGACCTGCCCGCCCGGCATCCCCATCGCACCCGCGTGCTCGACGGCTACCGGAAAATGATGGCCGCGCTGCTTGCGAGCCAGGGCGCGGACGGGATGTGGCGCCAGCTGGTCGACAAACCGGAGTCCTGGCCGGAAACCTCCTGCACCGGCATGTTCGCCTTCGCCTTTGTCACCGGCGTGAAAAACGGCTGGCTCGATGAGCCAGCCTACGCGCCCGCCGCCCGCCGGGCCTGGCTCGCCCTCGTCGGCTACCTCGATGCCGACGCCAACATCGGAGAAGTCTGCATCGGCACCAACAAGAGCCGGCAGGTGACCGGCACCGACGATCTGAAGATGCAATACGACTTCTACCTGGCGCGCCCGCGCCGCTCCGGCGATCTGCACGGCCAGTCACCCCTGCTGTGGACCGCCGCGGCGTTCCTGCGGTGAGGGCCGCCGCGATTTCGGCGGGATGGAACAAGGCGGGACTATCAGTCCCGCGGGTTGCGGCGTCGCACCCCCAGGCCTCGCGGGACTGATAGTTCCGCCTCCAGAAAAATAAAAATCCCATGAAGGCCCGCGATTGGGACCGGCTGGCACCGGCTTACGCGCAGGAAGTCTGCGATATCTTCGTCCGCGACCGGCGCAATGTCATCGGCCGCTGGCTGCGCGACCGTGGCCTGCTGCGCGGCAGGAAAACCGCCCTGGATCTCGGCTGCGGCATCGGCTCGTTTTTCCATAAATACGGCCGGCACTTCGGCGATAAGACGGGCACCGACCACTCGCGCCGGATGCTGCAGATCGCCGCGACCCGGTGCCGGGGCTTGAAAAACTGCACTTGGCTGCAAGCCGACGTGCAGCGCCTGCCACCGGCGCTCCACGGCTGCGGCGATCTGGTCGTCTGCTCCAACGTCATCACCTTCGTTTCCTCCGCCGCCTGCGTCCGCGCGATGCAAGCGGTTGCGCAATGCGCTAAACCCGGGGGAAGGCTGCTCTTCGTTCTGCCTGCGCTCGAATGTCACGACGCCGTGGTCGCCCTTGAAACCGGCCGCGCCCCTCCCCGTCGCGGGTTCACCGCGATCGTCCGTCGCGACGACCGCCGGCAGCGCTTCTACACGAGGGCTGGCGCCCTCCGGCTCGCCACCCGCGCCGGGCTGTGCTCCGTGCTGGTGCGCAAGGTCTGGTATCCGTGGATCGACGAGGGCGTCACCCGCGCTCCGCGCGGCCAGGAACCGCCGTGGGATTGGCTCGTGACCGCCCGCCGCTGACCGCTCGCACCACCGATCTCATTTCTGGTTCGCTAAGCCCCGGTTCCTGTCTTTCGTCGATGACGCCATGGCTCGCCGCCCCCTCGCCCCGGACCGTTCGCCTCGCGGGAAGCCATCGGCCCCGTTCCCATGAAATTGAAAACAGGTATTGTCCTCGCCGGGCTCGGGCTCGCCCAAGCGGCGTCCGGCGGGCCGCTGTCCATTGCGATTCCGGCGAGCGCACCGGCCTCCGCCGAAACTTTCCACCTGGGCACGGCCCGCCGGCCCGATGGCGGCACGCTCACGCTCGACTCCCGCAGTCTCCGGCTCGACGGCCGGCCGGATTTCCCGTTCCGCCCCCACTCATGAAATATCCCCTGCTGTTTCTTTCCTGCCTTCTCGCCGCCCGCGCGGCCGAACCAGCGGCGCCTTTGCCCGGCGACCTCAGCCGCGACGCAGGTCGCGCGACTGACCCTGGGCTCGCAGCAGTGAGCAACAGGGTGCCGGGACAAATCCCGGGCCTGCAGCAGCAGGCAACGGGACAGTCCTTTCCCGTCACCATCGAGGTCGATGCCGCCAAGTCGCGCGGCGAACTGCGGCCGTTCTGGCGCTATTTCGGCGCGGACGAACCCAACTATGCCACGATGAAGGACGGGCAGCGGCTCCTCAGCGACCTCGGCGCGCTGGCACCCGGCCATGTCTATTTCCGCGCGCACAACCTGCTCAACACCGGCGACGGCACGCCCGCGCTCAAGTGGGGCTCGACCAACGCCTACACCGAGGACGCGACGGGCCGCCCGGTCTACGACTTCCGCGGCATCGACCGGATTTTCGACAGCTACCTCGCCCGCGGCGTGAAGCCGCTCGTGGAAATCGGTTTCATGCCGGAAGCGCTGTCCACCGCCCCCACGCCCTACCGGCACGAGTGGCGCCCCGGTCTGCCCTACAGCGACATCTACACCGGCTGGACGAAACCGCCGAAGGACTACGCCAAGTGGGGCGAGCTCGCCTACCAGTGGGCGAAGCACAGCGTCGAGAAATACGGCGCCGCCGAGGTTTCCACCTGGTGGTGGGAAGTGTGGAACGAAGCCAACAACCAGCCCAAGGGCTACTGGGGCGGCACGCCCGAGGAATTTCAAAAACTGCAGGACCACGCCGTCGCCGGCGTCCGCCGCGCGTTGCCGACCGCCCGCGTCGGCGGGCCGCACACCGCCGGCCACGGCGGGAAGTTCATGCGCGATTTTCTCGACCACTGCCTGCACGGCACCAACTACGCGACGGGCGAAAAGGGCACGCCGCTCGATTTCGTCGCCTTCCATGCCAAAGGTTCGCCGACCACCGTCGACGGCCACGTGCGCATGGGCATCGCCGCCCAGCTTAAGACCATCGAGACGGCCTTCAACACCATCGGCTCCTATCCGGAGCTGAAAAACATCCCGGTTATCATCGGCGAATCCGATCCCGAGGGCTGCGCCGCCTGCCAGGGGCCCACCATGGCCTACCGCAACGGCACGATGTATTCGAGCTACACCGCCGCCGTCTTCGCGCGCAAGCACGAGCTCGCCGCCGTCCATGGCATCAACCTCGAGGGCGCGGTGACGTGGGCCTTCACCTTCGAGGACCAGCCTTGGTTCGCCGGCTTCCGCCAGCTCACCAGCAACGGCGTGCCGCTGGCCGTGCTGAATGTGTTCCGCATGTATGCCCTGATGGGGCCCGAGCGGCTCACCGCGACGAGCAGCGCGGAGGTGCCGCTCGCGACGATCCTCAACGAGGGCGTCCGCGGCGCGCCCGACGTCGGCGTCCTCGCCTCGCGCGCACCGCAGCGGGTCGCCATCATGGTCTGGCACTATCACGACGACGACCTGCCCGGCCCCGACGCCGCGGTGAAACTCGCGCTCGCGGGCCTGCCCGCGAACCTCGCGTCCGCCAAGCTCACCCATTGCCGGATCGATCAACAGCACAGCAACGTCTACGCGGAATGGCTGCGGATGGGCTCGCCCATCGCGCCCAATTCAGCGCAATACGCCGCGCTGAAGCAGGCCAGTGAACTCGCAAAACTGTCCGACTCCCCTGCCACCATCCCCGTCGCCGCCGGCCAAGCGATGCTGGAGTTCTCCCTGCCCCGCCAGGCCGTCTCGCTCGTCGTGCTGGAGTGGGACTGAACGGGCCTCGTCGGGGCGCAGACTTGCTGCGCCCCCTCCCTCCTCCATCGGCACATAGACTCCCGTTCAAACCGCCAGTCCGCCCTCCCGCATCTGCAGGCTCGCCAAGCCCGCGCCGGCCGTTGAATGATGGGAGCAATGTCCCAGTCTTCTCCACGCCAACCCGGGATCGGGTTCATCTTCGTCACGCTGGTGCTCGCGGTGGTCGGTTTCGGCCTGCTCATCCCGGTGCTGCCGGCGCTGGTCGTGCAGTTGACCGGCGGTGAAATCTCCGCCGGCTCCCACACCTATGGCATGATCATCGGCTGTTATGCGCTGATGCAGTTCATCTGTTCCCCCATTCTCGGTTCGCTGTCCGATCGCTACGGACGCCGCCGGATCATCCTGATCGCGACCGCCGGCTCGGCCGTGGATTATTTCATCATGGCCAACGCCCCGTCGCTGGCCTGGTTCTTCCTCGCCCGCATCATCGCGGGCGGCACCGCCGGGGTGCTCTCCACCGCCAACGCCTACATCGCCGACATCACCACCCCGGAAAAACGGGCGCAGTCCTTCGGCCTGCTCGGAGCGGCCTTTGGCATCGGCTTCATCATCGGTCCGGTGGCGGGCGGCATCCTGGGGCAGTATGACATCCGTCTGCCGTTTTTCGTCGCCGGCGGCTGCGCCACGGTCAACTGGCTCTACGGCTATTTCGCGCTGCCCGAGTCGCTCAAGCTCGAGAACCGCCGCGAATTCTCCTGGAAGCGCGCCAATCCCATCGGCGCCCTGCTGGCGCTCAAGCGCCTGCCCGCCGTCTTCGGCCTGGCGGAATGCTACTTCATCATGTCGCTCGCCCAGACGATGCTGCAGACCACCTGGGCTCTCTACACCGGCCACCGCTACCATTGGGGACCGCTGGCGATCGGGCTCTCGCTCATGGCCGTCGGCGTCCTGACCGGCCTGGTGCAGGCCACGCTCGTGAAGCGCCTCGTGCCCCGGCTCGGGGAAACCAAGGCGGTGTTGTTGGGCTTTGTCGCGTCCATCGTCGCCCAGATCGGCTATGGCCTGGCCTCCCAAGGCTGGATGATCTACGCCATCATGATCGTGGGTTGCACTGCCGGCATCTCCGGTCCGGCGCTGCAATCCTACATCACCAGGCACGTGCCGCCCAACGAACAAGGGGCGGTCCAGGGGGTTTATGCGGGTCTCGCCAGCCTCGCCGGAATCCCGGGTCCCCTGCTCGGCAGCTGGAGCTTCGGCTGGGCGGTGGAATCGGGGCGGCCCGAGTGGCTGGCCGGCACACCGTTCTTTCTCGGCTCGTTCGTCACCGGCTTGGCCATGCTGCTCGCCGTGCGCACCTTTCGCAAGGACCGGCTGAATTCCGCGGCCGCTCCGGCCGGGCCGGGGTAATCGATGCGCAGGTTTTGGGAACGGTGGTGCCGGCCCGGCGCTTGACGACGGCCACGCCCGGGACATTGACGGGCCAGAACAGCGTTAACTCCAATCCCCTCCCGCCCGTGAACTGGAAGATTGAGATCACGGAGCCGCACAGCGGCGAACTCGGCGAAGCCATCAAGCATGAGGACCACGGCTTTGCCATGGAGGAGTATTCCTGCGAACCGGGCCACAAGCTGGACGTCTACGTCCACGACGTCACCGACCCGCACTGGCACATCTTCACCGACCTCGACTCGAGCCATCGCGTCAAGATTCCCGCCGAAAAATACCGCCGGACGGCGTGAGGCTTGGGCGCGGTAGCGCCGGTAGGGACGGACCGCCAGGCCGTCCGCGAACGTCCTCACGGCGCGCCCAGCGGGTCGCGCCCCACCCATTGATTCCTCCTTCCAAGCGAGCTCAGCTCGCCGGTGGCGTGCCGTAATGCGCCTGGTGCGCGGCATACGCCGCCGTGTCTGCCAGCATCGCGTCGATCGTTGCCGTCAAGGGTTCCAGCCGCACGAGCCCGGAGAACACCGCCTTGTCGCCGATGGCATCCGTCAGCACAAACGCCGGCCGCTGGTTGATCTGATGGGAGAAAAACTCCGCCGTGCTCGCCGCCACCCGGTCGGCCACGGCCTTGGCCTCCGCCGCCGTGCGCAGTTTCTTCGCGTCTAGCCGGCCAGCCTTTGCGGCGATCTTCACCGCCGTGGCCAGGTCGCCGACCTTCGTCCCCTCGCGCAGCGCCGCGTGCGTGAGCGCCAGCCGGATCTCGTCGCCGGTGAATCCGAAATCCTTCGCCGCCTCGGCCACCAGGTTCGGCGCGTGGTAGACGCCTTGGCG
Organism: Verrucomicrobiota bacterium; assembly: GCA_043783345.1. Taxonomy (GTDB): domain Bacteria; phylum Verrucomicrobiota; class Verrucomicrobiia; order Opitutales; family Opitutaceae; genus Lacunisphaera. The sequence continues at coordinate 3,711 of JAYVZM010000228.1, read as the reverse complement.
CGCCGCCTCGAACCAGCCCGAATTCAGCATGGCGGGCGAACGCATCACCGTGCCGCCGCTGCGCCGGTAGAACCATTCGCATTGCGCCTGCGACACCGGAAAGTCGCCCGGATTCATCAGCGCGATCTTCCAGTCGAACTCGACCCGGCCGGCGTAACGCTGCTTCAACTCCGCCCAGGCCGGCTCCGCCCAATAGCACCACGACGAGAGGACCTCCAGATAGTAGGTGACTTTCATGGCCCACGTTTTCCCGCGCCCGCCGGCGCGTCAATCCGGGATACCGCCCGCACCGGCACAGTTCCCGGTGTATTTTTGGCGGCGGGGTGACCTCACCCCGCTGGTTTCAATTCCCGTGGCCCATGTCTCGCAGGGTGAGGGCACCCCCTTCCACCAGCCGCCGGCTATTTCTTGCCGCCGAAAAGTTTTTTGATCGCCTCCTCCGCCTTTTTCGCGGCTTCGCCCGATTTCTCGAAGCCGGCCGCGCCGGCCGTGGCCCCGATCTTCCCCAGCGCGTCCGCCGTGCCGGCCACGATGGTGCCGAGCACGTCCTGCATGATGGCGCCCGCGAGCTGGCCGCTCGTGATGCCCCCCTCGGCCACGCCCAGGTTGTCGAGGCTGATCGCGGGCAGCGGCACGGGCACGGCGGTGGAGCCGACCCCGAGGGTCGCCTTGCCGTTGGTGAGCCGGAATTTTTTCACGATGAACTTTTTCGGCTTTTCGTCCCTGCCCGCCGGCTCGCCTTTGCCGGTGTAGGCCTGGATGTTGTTCAGCAAATCCTTGATGTTGCTGGAGACGAACCTCGTCTCATAGTTGAACTCCGGCCGGTCGATCGTCAGCTCGTTGATGACGATGGGTTCGCCAAACACCGAACGGGGCTCCATCTCGACGTGGACGCTGCCGAGGTAGAACGCGCGGCCCTCGCTCCAACCCGCGGGATTGCCCACCGACAACCCCGACAATGTCCCCACGCCCGTCAGCGGTGAGAGGCTGGCCGACGCGAGTTCGACCTTCGACTGGGTCAACCGCGGGCCCATCTTGTTCACGCCGGCCTTCACGATCGAGCCCATGAAAAACGCCACGGCCACGTAACTGCCGGCCACCAGCACCACGAGGATCCCGCCAATCGCCAAAATCTTCTTGTTCATCCCCTGAGAGTGGCCCTGCAGGCCGGGTAGGTTCCCTCTTTTGGAGAATTCCACACTTTTCCGCCGCCCATTCCCTTTCCTCACGCCACGGGCGCAAAAGGACGCGACGGTGTGGGACCACAACCTTTGCGCCCACCGTGACCTTGGTGCGAAGTTTAAAGCCCGTTGATTGCGCTTGTCTCGCCGCACCGACCCTCCTCTGTATCTTTGCCGGGCGACTGGCCCGGACAAACACCGGACTGGCAGCTCCTCGACAGGCTCGGAGCCCTGAGCTTGTCGAACGGGCAGCCAGCAACGGTGCCCACCGACCTCCGTCCTCTGACCTCTGACAAAATGGCATCCACGAATTATACCGAAGCCAGCATCAAGACCCTCTCGTCCACCGAACACATCCGCCTCCGCCCGGGCATGTATATCGGCCGCCTCGGCAACGGCGCCCACGCCGAGGACGGCATCTATGTCCTCCTCAAGGAATCCATCGACAATTCCATCGACGAGTTCGCCATGGGCCAGGGCCGGAAGATCGAGATCGAGCTCACCGAGCGCACCCTCCGCGTCCGCGACTACGGCCGCGGCATCCCGCTCGGCAAGGTCCTCGAGTGCGTCTCCGTCATCAACACCGGCGCCAAATACGATTCCAACACCTTCCAAAAGGCCGTCGGCCTCAACGGCGTCGGCCAGAAGGCCGTCAACGCCCTCTCCCTCGCCTACCGCGCCCAGTCCTACCGCGAGGGCGAGACCAAGGTTGTCGAGTTCGCCCAGGGCAAGCTCAAGAAGGACCACCGCGTCGCCAAGTCCGACGAGCGCAACGGCACGCTGATCGAGTTCACGCCCGACGAGGCGCTCTTCGGCAAGGATTTCCGGTTCCGCACCGAGTTCATCGAGGACATGCTCTGGAATTACGCGTTCCTCAACCGCGGCCTCACTCTCACGCTCAACGGCAAGCCCTTCAAATCCGAGAACGGCCTGAAGGACCTCCTCACCAAGGAACTCGCCGGCGAACCCCTCTATCCCATCATCCACCTCGAGGGCGAGGACATCGAGGTCGCCTTCACCCATGGCAACCACTACGGCGAGGAATACTGGTCCTTCGTCAACGGCCAGCACACCACCATGGGCGGCACCCACCTCGCCGCCTTCCGCGAGGCCCTCGTCGAGACCGTCCGCAACCACTTCAAGAAGGACTACGACGCCGCCGACGTCCGCCAGTCGATCGACGCCGCCATCGTCGTCCGCGTCCAGGAACCCGTCTTCGAATCGCAGACCAAGACCAAGCTCGGCTCCGCCGACATGGGCCCCAACGGCCCGTCGATCAAGGAATTCATCGGCAAGTTCATGCAGCAGGCGCTCGATACCTGGCTGCACAAGAACCGCGAGACCGCCGAGATCATCAAGAAAAAGATCGAGGAGAACGAGCACGAGCGCAAGGAACTAGCCGGCATCCGCAACCTCGCCCGCGAGCGCGCCAAGAAAGCCTCGCTCCACAACCGCAAGCTCCGCGACTGCCGCCTCCACCTCGGCGACCGCAACGAGCGCGCCGAGGAAAGCACCCTCTTCATCGTCGAGGGCGACTCCGCCGCCGGCTCCCTCACCGCCTGCCGCGACGTGCAGACCCAGGCCGTCTTCGCCCTGAAGGGCAAGCCGCTCAACACCTACGGCCTCTCGAAGAAGGTCATCTACGAGAACGAGGAGTTCCACCTCCTCCAGTCCGCGCTGAACATCGAGGACGGCTTCGACGGCCTACGCTACAACAAGATCGTCATCGCCACCGACGCCGACGTCGACGGCATGCACATCCGGCTGCTGCTGCTCTCGTTCTTCCTCCAGTTCTTCCCCGACCTCATCCGCAACAACCACCTTTCCATCCTTGAGACGCCGCTCTTCCGTGTCCGCACGAAGAAGGAGACGATCTACTGCTACTCCGAGGAGGAAAAGCAGGCCGCCATCGCCAAGCTCGGCGCCAGCCACGAGATCACCCGGTTCAAGGGCCTCGGGGAAATCTCGGCGGGCGAGTTCAAGGATTTCATCGGCGAGAACATCCGCCTTGAGCCCGTCAGCCTGAACCACCTCTACAGCAGCGACGAACTCCTCGCCTTCTTCATGGGCAAGAACACCCCTGAACGGCAGGACTTCATCATCGCCAACCTCAAGATCGAGAAGGACCTCGTCGAGACGGTCTGAGACAATCCGTTGGTCACAGAGAACCCTGAGCCCGACCCGGAGATCACAGAGCAATTCAATGCCGCATCCTCAGTGAACTCTGTGTCCTGCTCCGGGTCCTCTGTGGCTCAGTCCGTCCTCCGTCCCCTGTCCTCCGTCCTCTGGATCGCGAGCTTGTTCGCGATCACCGGCTGCGCGACGGCGCCCACCGAGTATCACGAGCCGGCGGCGCTCGGCCCCGCCGAGCGCACCGCGCACAACCTGACTGTGTTCGACCGCGTGTGGACCCTCGTGAACGAAAAGTATTTCGATCCCAAGTTCCGCGGCGTGGACTGGGAGGCCCAGCGGGTCCGTTACCGCCCGGAAGCCGCCGCCGCGCCCGACGAGGATGCGCTCTACCGCGTCC
>JAYVZM010000227.1:0-11540 GCA_043783345.1 Verrucomicrobiota bacterium | reverse complement strand
ATCTCGGCCTCAAGCTCCGCAATCCCCTCGTGGTCGGCGCGTCCCCGTTCGCCGACAACCTCAACGCCGCCATCCAGCTCCAGGATGCCGGCGCCGCGGCCCTGGTGATGCGCTCGCTCTTCGAGGAACAGATCGACATGGAGACGAAGGCGCTGACCTACCTCCTCGAGATGCCGGCCGAGAGTTATTCCGAGGCCACCTCGTATTTTCCCCACTACGAGGAATACCAGCTGACGCCCGACCATTACCTGCGTCAGATCGCGCAGCTCAAGTCCGCGCTGGCCATCCCGGTCATTGCCTCGCTCAACGGCTTCCGCCCGGGCGGCTGGACCGACTACGCCCGCCGCTTCGAGGGCGCGGGGGCCGATGCCATCGAACTCAACCTCTATCATCTCGTCACCGATCCGCACATTGGTGCGGAGGAGGTCGAGGCCGACATGATCGAGACCGTGCGCAGCGTCACGTCGACGGTGAAGATACCTGTCGCGGTCAAGATTTCCGCCTTCCACACGGCACCCGCGCAGTTTGCCCTGGAACTGGAGAAAGCCGGGGCGGCCGGCGTGGTGGTGTTCAACCGGTTTTATCAGCCGGACCTGAACATCGAGGAGCTCGAGGTCCAGCCCCAGCTGAAGCTCTCCGATCCGTCGGAACTGCTCATGCGCCTGCGCTGGCTCGCCATCATTTCCCCGCACCTCAAGGGTTCGCTGGCCTGCACGGGCGGGGCGCACAGCGCCGAGGATGTGATCAAGGCCGTGCTCGCCGGTGCGCACACCGTGCAATTGGTCTCGGTGCTCCTGAAGAACGGCCCGCGCTACCTCGCCACCATTCTGCAGGGCCTGAAGGGCTGGATGGACGAGCACGGCTACGGGACGGTGGACGAATTCCGCGGCGCGATGAATCTGAAGCGCTGCCCCGACGCTATGGCGTTCGAGCGCGCCAACTACCAGCGCATCCTCCAGAGCTGGCGGATTTGAGCCGGCCGGGTTGGTTGCCCACGAAACACACGAAAGACCACGAAAAATTGTAGGGGCGCAGTCTTGCTGCGCCCTCTGCCTTGTCATCGTGCGGACCACGCCGCGGTCCGCGGCGATCCGTCTTAATAATTGTAGGCCAGCGAGCTTGCTCGCGTTCCGTCCCCGCCCCCAAACGCGCAGGTCACCGCGGCGCTGCGCGCCACACCGCTCGGTCAGGGCCCAAGCAACAGGAGGTCACCACGAAACACACTAAATACACGAAAAGTATGCCGCTGGAGGAGAGGCGCGCAGTTTCAGGAATCACCTTCAGTCTTACACGTATACGTCGGCTCCCCTGAATTTCATCATTTCGTGTGTTCCGTGTCTTTCGTGGTTAAAGCCGGTTGGCGGAGAAATCGGAGTGCCCGGTGCGGCACCGGACCCACGCTGTCGACATAAGCAGAATGCCTTCGCCACTTTCCAAGCTTAGAGATATTCGCGGATGGGCGAATCATGGCTGGCCCACCATCTGGCCGCAGTCGGCGGCAGGCCTTTTCGCCATGACGCTTCAGCTCAGATGAAGCAGATGGCCCGCTTCAAGAGGGACCAAGCTATGCTGCAGCGACCGGAGTGGAAGAAGTGAAGGGAAGACCAAACTCGGATGGTCGTGTGACACCGTAGTCGTTCGCGAGCGTCCTTGAGGATCGCGCTGGGAGCGGGCGGTCGCTGACCGCCTCACGCCGCGTGCATCAAATTCTGCGTTTCCTCGCGGACGTCGGCCAGGAAGGCCTCGAGACGGTTGGTGCTTTCGAGATCGAACTCCCGCAGCACGTCCACATGCGGATCGAGCGTCGGGGTCTCGTAGGCGCACGCCCGCACCAGCCGGCCGACATAGAGGGCGCGTTCCAAGGGTCCGTGAGGGTGCCCGTATTGCCGGCCGATCGGGGCGACCACGGACGGGGGGAAGGAGAGCTGCCGCAGCAATTCCGCGCCGAGCACCGCCTGATCATGCCCGCACAGTTTCCTTTCATCGACCGACCACTCCTCCTCAAAATCACCCAGGGTGAACTTCTGGGGCATGCCCTGTTTCACCCAGAGACTGTCGACGACCAGCATGCCCACCTGATGCAGCAGGCCGACCATATAGGCGGACGAGCGATCTTCGCCCGTGCGTCCGGCGGCCATCTCGGCCCCCACGGCGGCAAAAACGGCGCGCCGCCAGATGGCGTCGGCCGGCAGCCCGTAGGCTTGCAGGGGATGGATCATCGCGGCCCGGGCCATAACCTGGGAGAAGATGCGGGTCAGTTGCACCGTGCCCAGCCGGTTGACGGCCTCATCAATCGAGGAGCAGGGCTGGCGGCAGAAAAAGGCGGAATTCGCCACGCACATCACGCGCGCGGCCAGGGTTGGGTCCATGCGGAGATGCGCCGCGAGGTCGCTGGCGTTGTAATCCGCGCGACTCAGCATGATTTGCACCTCGCTGATGGAGCGGGAAAGCGGCAGCGACCCCGAAGCGAGGAAGGCTTGAACGAGACTGGATGAGGTGACGGTCATGACATTGTCCCCGGCCGAAGACGCGCGCGCGGGCCTCCGGCCGGGGACCATCCTATTATCGGCCGATTTGACCGGTTCTTTACAGCCAACAGCGCGATGGTTCAGCCGCGCTGCCGTTACGCCGGTTTGTCCGGGTCATTTGGGGCGGACCAGAGGCAGAGGGCGTCGGTGGTCTTGGTGAGCCGTTCCGCCAGGCTCACGAGCATGGTTTTCGCCACCTTGGGATGCTGGGCGATCAAGGTATCGACATCGGCATCGAAATGCATGGTCGTCGTCGGCTCCAGCGCGACCAATCGCGCCGACCTGGGCTGGCGCAGGATGCTGCTGATCTCGCCGAACACCGCCCCGCGGGTCGCAAACTCCGCGACCTTGGTCGCGCCTTTGAACACTCCGACCCGGCCGCTGAGCAGCACATACCACCCGACACTCGGCGAGCCTTCCTCGGCGATCACCTCGGAGGCGGCATACTTCGTGACGCGTGCATCTTGTTTGGGATTCTCATTTGAAATGTTCATGGGGATCGGGGTGGTTGATTGATCGGGAGGGCGGGGCGATTCGCGCAAACTAGCGATCCGGCGAATTCCCGCGAGATTAACTTCGCGAACAGTGGAATTCCACGGCGAGGTCGCCGTGGCTTCAGAAAAAAATGAATTGCTGGAGCGCGGGCGACCCCGCCCGCGAAGGCTGCCATTCCAAGTTCAGAACAACCCGAGCACCAGCGACGGCAACACACCGAGGCCCACGATGATGGCGGCCGCCACCGCCAGGGTGATCGCGGCCGCCGCGGGCACCCGGATCCGGCCGGAGTTTTCAGGGGCGGGCGCGGCCACGAGGGCCTGCTTCAGCACGATCAGGTAATAATAGAGGGCGACCGCGCTGAGGGCGATGGCGAGCAGGGTCAGCCAGCCGGCTGGGCCCGCCACGCCGCCGACCTTGAGCGCCGCGGCGAAGACGAAGAACTTGCCGGCGAACCCCGCCAGCGGCGGAATGCCCGCGAGCGACAGGATGAACACCGCGAGACAGCCGGCGAGGAGAGGCGACCGTCGGCTCAGGCCCGCGAGATCCGTGATCTTCTGGCATCCGCCCTTCGCTTCCAGCACGGCGATGACGCCGAACGCACCCGCCGTGGCGACGCCATAGGTGGCCGCGTAATAAAACAGCGGACCGGGGCCGGCGACCGGCGCGGCGATCACGCCGAGCAGAATGGCGCCGGTGTGCGCGATGGCGGAGTAGGCGAGCAGCCGCCGGATATTCGTCTGGGCCAGCGCCGCGAGATTGCCGAGCAGCAGCGACGCGCCCGCGAGCAACGCGACCAGCGTCAACCAGCCGCCGGTGTTGCCGGCGGCGGAAACATCGCCGGCCAGCGCGCCGAGTCCGGGCCAGAGCAGGCGCAGGAACAAGATGAAGCCCGCGAGCTTCGAGGCCGAGGCGATGAGCGCGGCCGAGGGCGTCGGGGCGCCTTCGTAGGCGTCGGGCGCCCACAGGTGGAACGGCGCCGCGGCCGCCTTGAAACCGAACGCCACCAGCACCATCACGAGCGCGAGCGCCAGTAGCGGCGACATCCCGGCATGCACCAGCACCATCGCGATGCGGGTGAGATCGAGTTCGCCCGTGACGCCATAGATCAAACTGAAGCCGAACAGCAGGAAGGCCGAGGCCATGCCGCCGAACAGGAAATACTTCAAGGCGGCCTCGGCGGATTCGCGGCGGTCCTTGTCGAAGCCGGCCAGCACGTAGAGCGAAAGGCTGGCGAGTTCGAGCGACACAAACGCCACCAGCAGCTGATGCGCGGCGGTCATCAACGTGAACCCGGTGGTGGCAAAAAGAATGATCGCCACGTATTCGGCCGGATGGCGCGCGGGCTTCGCCCCGGCGGTCACGCCGAGTGTGAGGAGCGCGAGTCCGAGCACGCCGGCGCGGCCGGCCACGGCCAGCGCGTCGAGCATGAGCGTGTCGCCATAAACCCGGCCCAGCGCACCAACGGACACCGAGTCGATGAGCGCGGCCACCAACGCCGTGGCCCCGATCCAGAGGGCGGCGGAGCGGCGTTCGGCCGGCGTGTGCCGGCGGCCGAAAAGCAGATCGTAGGCGAGCACCAGCAGCGCGCCGGCCACCAGGGTCATTTCGGGCAGCAGCGCCCGGGCGAGAATCAGGTAGCTGTGGCTCATCGCGCACCTCCCAGCCAGATAGGTTGCAACAGGGGCGAGTGGAGGCTCGGGATGATCCAGTCGAGCAGCAGGTCGGGCTTCAGGCCGATCAGCACGCTGGCGGCCAGCAGCAAGACCGCTCCGGTGCGTTCCGGCCAGGTGAGGGGAGCCATCAGATGGACCGGGCCGGCAGGAGCGCCGCCCGTTTGGCCGAAGAAGGAGACTTGGATGGCCCGCAGGGTGAAGGCGGCGGCGACCAGCACGCCGACGGCGGCGACCAGCGCCCAAACTTTCGAGATCTTCCATACGCCGATCAGAATGGTGAGTTCCGCCGGGAAGCCGCTGAAGCCCGGCATGCCCATCGAGGCCAGCCCGGCGATGACAAAAACCACGGCCGCAAACGGCATGAGCCGGTGCAACGGCATTTTCCGCAAATCCTCCAGCTCCCGCGTGTGGGTGCGCTCGTAGACCATCCGGCCAACGACGGCGAAGAGCAGGCCGGCGATGACCCCGTGGGAAAACATCTGCAGCACGGCACCGGCCACCGCGGTGGGGGTGGCGGCGGCGAGCCCGAGCAGGACGAAGCCCATGTGGCTGACGCTCGAGTAGCCGATCACGAATTTGAAATCATCCTGCACGAGGGCGACGAGCCCGGCGTAAATAATGCCCGCGACGGCGAGCCACGCGATGACCGGCTGCCAGAATTCCAGGCCGGCGGGGACCAGCGACATTGCCACGCGCAGGCAGCCGTAGGCGCCGAGCTTCATGACGACGCCCGCGAGCAGCATCGACGCGCCGGTCGGCGCCGCCACGTGGCCGGTCGGCGCCCAGGTATGGAAGGGGAACATGCCCGCCAGCACGGCGAACCCGGTGAAAATGAGCGCGAAGACGGCGAGCTGGCCCGGATGGCTGAGGGTGACGGCCGCCTGCGCCAGCTGCCCGAGGCCGAAGCCCTCGGCATGGCCCGTGGCGTAGATCCAAAGCAGGCCCGCGAGCACCAGCGCGCTCCCCGCGAACGAGTAGAGGGCGAGCTTCATCGCGCCATACTGGCGGTTCGTCGAACCCCAGTTCGCGATCAGGAAATATTTCGGGACGATGGCGATCTCGTAGAAGGTGAAGAACAGGAACGCGTCGGCGCTCAGGAACACACCGTAGACGCCGCCGATCAGCGCGAGGTAGAAGGCAAAGAACTCGCCCGTGCGCTCCTCGATGTTCCAGGAGAAGAGAATGCCGGCGGTCGCCGCCAGCCCGGTGAGCACGACCAGCGTCAGGCTGATGCCGTCAACGGCGAGGTGGTAGTGGATGCCCAGCTGGGAAATCCAAGGCACGTCCACCAGTGTCAGCACTTCGCTGGAGGGCACGAAGCTGCAGGCGGCATACAGCGTGAGGCCCCAGCAAACGACCGCCGTGAGCAGGGCGACCGCCCGGGCCGTCGCCGCCGAGCGCATCCCGGCCACGAGCGACAGCGCCGCGCCGGCGAACGAAAGGTAGATGGTATAGGGCAGCAGGTTCATGGCAGGTGGGCGGCCCACGCGGTGACCAGCGGGTTGAAGAGGCTCACGAGCAGTTGCGGCCAGACGCCGAGGACGAACATCAGCGCGACGGCCGGGGCGAGCGTCGCGATTTCCAAACCGCTGAGATCGCGGAAGCTGGCGACGCCGGCGCCCTGCGGGCCGTGGAAGACGCGCTGCCAGAACGTCAGCAGGAAATACGCGGTGGCGAACAGGCCGAGGCAGCCGATGGCGGCGGCCCACGGCGCGAGGCCGAACACGCCGCGGAAGACGAGGAACTCGCCGATGAAGCCGTTGAGCCCGGGCAGGCCGAGCGAGGAGAACATCGCAATGCCGCACAGCCCGGCGAAGACCGGCATCGCGGTGCGGATGCCGCCGAAGTCATTCAGCTCGCGTTTGCCGCCGGAGCGCGCCTCGAGCACACCCACACAGAAGAACAGCGCGGAGGCGGACAGGCCGTGGTTGAACATCTGGAGCAGCGCGCCGCCGAGGGCCGCACTGGAGGCCTCGGCATGCACGCGGCCGGCGCCCGCCACGGCGAAAAGTGCGAGCAGGCAGTAGCTCAGGTGGTTGACGGAGGAGTAGGCCACCATCCGTTTGAGGTCGGTCTGCGCCATCGCGGCGAACGCGCCGAGCACCACGCCGCCGAGCGCGAGGACGATGAGCACGGGGGCCGCGGCGTGCAGTTGCGCCGGGAAGAGCGGCCAGAGGATGCGGAGGAAACCGTAGACGCCCATCTTCGACATGATGCCGGTCAGGAACATCGAGGCGCCAGTCGGAGCCTCGGCATACGCCGCGGGCAGCCAGGTGTGGAAGGGGAAGAGCGGAACCTTGACCGCGAGCCCGAGCAGCACACCGAGGAAGATGGCGGTCAGGGCCGGGCCGCTCATCCTGGCCGCGAGCCCGCCGTTTTGGGCAATCGCCGCCAGCTCGACGAAATCGAAGGTGCCCGCCGCCGCGAAGAGAGCGGCGAAGGCCAGCAGCATGAACGCGCTCCCGCCGATGGTGTAGATGACGAACTGGTAGGCGGCGCGCGAGGCGCCGGGGCCGCCCCAGAGCTTGATGAGGAAGAACGCCGGCACGAGGCTCAGTTCCCAGCAGATGAACCACGGGAAGAAATTCAGCGCGAGAAAGACGCCGAGCGCCGCGCCTTGAAGGAAGAGGAACAGCAGGCTGAAGAGCCGCGGGTCATGCTCGGTTTTCCACGAGGCCAGCAGGGCGGCCGGAGCAACGAGCCCCGTCAGCAGCACCAGCACGAGGCTCATGCCGTCGAGCCCGAGGTGATACGAAACGTTCAGCACGCCGATCCACTGGTGCTGCTCGGTAAACTGGTAGCCGGCGGTGGCGGGATTGAATCCGGCCCAGGCCACGAGGGCGAAGACGAGGGTGGAAAGGCTGAACAGCAGCGCCAGGCTGCGGCTGACCCTGGGGCTGAGTCGCGGGGTCAAAGCCAGCAACAGCGCGCCGAACCACGGCGTCAGAATGAGGGTGGAGAGGAGGCAGGTCATGATGCGGGTTCCTCCATCGCGAATCCTGAACACACCCCGCCCTGGCGGGCACCCCTCTCTAGAGGGGATTCAAGGCATCGCCAACCAAAGTCTGGGTCCCCTCTGGAGAGGGGTGGCGCGAAGCGACGGGGTGTGTCGGCTTTCATCGCGCACCTCCCAGCACCAGCACAAGGGCCAGCACAATGAAGGCGACGGCGATGACCCGGAGATAGCCGTGCGCTTCACCGGTCTGCGCCCGCGAGTAACGCTGCCCCGAGCCGCGGACGCTCGCGCTGACACGATCGAATCCGTCGTTGAGGGTGTCTTCGTCGACCTGCCGGTTCACCGTGCCGGTGAAGACGCCGAGCTGGCCGAGGAAGTTGACGAGTCCGCCGAAGACCCAGCGGTCGAGGCCGTTCGCCAGCGCGGCGGCAAAGTCGTTCAACCGGCCCACGGTGGCGGCGTAGAATTCGTCGAAGCCCAACCGGTTGGCCAGCGCGGCCATGACGGCTGGGGAAGCGACGGTGAGCGGATCGAGTTGTTCCGCGGTCTGCCGGAGTTTGCGGCCGTAGAGCCACCAGCCGAGACCCAGGCCGGCGCCGACGAGCACGATGGAAAAGAGCATCAGCCCGCCGCCCTCGAACATCTGGCTCATGCTGCTGTGCAATTCGGTTCCGCTGAGCCGGGCCTGCAGCCACGGGCAGGCGGGCGTGCCGGCGAAGCCCAGCAGCACCGCGCCCGCGGCCAGGAGGACAAGCGGCACGGTCATGACGGCGGAGTTTTCATGGGCGTGCTCGGCGTTCGCGGAACGCGGCTTGCCGAGGAACGTCTCGGCGACGAGGCGGGTCATGTAGAACGCGGTGAGCACGACGGCGGCGAGCCCGGCGTAAAGCGGCAGATGGGAGACATCCCACTCGTGCGCGGCGTGCAGGATCGCCTCCTTGCTCCAAAAGCCGGAGAAGAGGAAAGGCACGCCGGAGAGCGCCATCATGCCGATCGCGAAGGTGGCGAAGGTGACCTTCATCTTCGGGCCGAGGCCGCCGAGCGAACGGATGTCCTGCTCGTGATGGGCGGCATGGATGACCGAGCCGGCGCCGAGGAAGAGCAGCGCCTTGAAGAAGGCGTGCGTCAGCAGGTGGAAGATCGCAGCGGTCCACGAGCCGACGCCCAGCGCGAGCATCATGTAACCGAGCTGGGAGACGGTGGAGAAGGCGAGGATGCGCTTGATGTCGTTCTGGCCGCAGGCGATGAGCGCGCCCAGGAGCGCGGTGATCGCGCCGATGAACGCAACAACGGTCAGCGCATGCACCGGCACGGCAGTCAGCAGGGCGTCGGCGGACATCAGCGGATAGACGCGGGCGACGAGAAACACGCCGGCGGCGACCATCGTGGCGGCGTGGATGAGGGCGGAGACGGGCGTCGGACCTTCCATCGCGTCGGGCAGCCAGACGTGCAACGGGAACTGGCCGGACTTGCCGATGGCGCCGCAGAAGATGAGCAGACCGATGGCGGTCGAGACGGCGAGGCCGCAGGAGAGGGTCTGGCCGGCGAGCGAGGTGAGCGTGGCGGCCTCGAGCACGCCGTGGCCGCCGTCATAGAGGAGCAGCGAGCCGGCGGAATCGTAGAGCCAGAGCAGGCCGAGCAGCAGGCCGAGGTCGCCGATGCGCGTGGTGATGAAGGCCTTTTTCGCGGCGGCGGCGGCGGAAGGCTTGTGGAACCAGAAGCCGATGAGCAGATACGAGGCGAGGCCGACGAGTTCCCAGCTGATGAAGAGCAGCAGGAGGCTGTTGGCGACCAGCAGGCCGAGCATCGCGGCGGCGAAGAAACCGAGGAAGCAAAAGAACTGTTTGAAATTCGCGTCCTCCTTCATGTAGCCGAGGCTGAAGATGAAGATCAGCAGGCCGACAAAGGTGACCATCACGCACATGAACGCCGTGAGCGGATCGAGCAGGAAGCCGAGCCGCATGGCGCCGTGGCCCAGGTCGAACCAGGCGAAATTGTGCACCGCGTGGGTGGCCGGGGTCTGCAGCGCGCCGTTGAGCGCGAGGCACGACAGCACGAAAGAAACGGCCATTGCCAGGATGGCGCTGCCGGCGGCGAGCGCGCGGCCGTTCCGCGGGGTCAGCGCGCCGATGCCCGCGGCCAGGAGCGGCAGCGCGGGGATGAGCCAGAGGGATTGGGCGGAAAGAGTCATTTAGGAACCACCGCGGAGAGCGCGGAGAGACGCGGATAAACACACCCCGCCCTGACGGGCACCCCTCTCAAGAGGGGATTCAAACCCTCGCCGGCCAAAGTCCGGGTCCCCTCTAGAAAAGGGTGGCGCGCAGCGCCGGGGTGTGTGGTTTGTGCAATTCATGGATCAGCCCTTGAGGGTGTTGGCCTCCTGCAGCCGGATGTTCTTCTGGTGGCGGTAGACCGCGATGATCAGGGCGAGGCCGACGGCGGCCTCGGCGGCGGCCACGGCGATGGAGAAAAGGACGAAGATCATCCCGTTGGCGGCGGCGGGCGACGGGCCGAAGCGCCAGAAGGCGATGAAGTTCAGGTTGGCCGCGTTGAGCATGAGTTCGATGCCCAGCAGAACGAGAATGGTGTTGCTGCGCGCGAGCGCACCCGTGAGGCCGAGGCAGAACAGGCCGGTGGAAATCAGGAGGCAGAGATGCAGCGGGGTCACGGGACGTCCTCCGTTTTTGTCTTGGCCTCGCTGGCGGCAAGAATGGTGGCGCCGAGCAGGGCCACGGTGAGGATAACACCCACGATGAGTAGCGCCCCGCCGTGCTCGCGCATGAGCTCGAGGCCGATCTGCCTGACGCTGGTCGCGGGAGCGCGGGTCGCCGGCGCCGGAAACCGCGAGGCGAGGATGGCCGCGGAGAAAACCGCGGCCAGGCAGACACCCACCAGGACGGCACTGGACGCCCGCGCCCGCGAGGCGGGTTCGACGAGCATGTCCGTGACGCGGTTCTGCCGCGTGAGCAGCACGGCGAAAAGCACGACCATCGAAATGGCGCCGACATAGACGAGGACCTGGGCGAAGGCCACGAACTGGGCGTCGGCCCAGAGGTAGAACGCCGCCACCCCGGCCCAGCTGACGATGAGCAGCAGCGCGCTGTGGATCAGGTTGCGCCCCAGCATGGCCGCGGCGGCGGAGCCGAGCATGAGAGCAGCGATGAGGATGAGGGAGAGCACGGGGAAATTTACGATTTACGATTTATGATTGAAGAAATTCGCCACGCGCAGAACGGCGGTGCGTCCGGTCGGATAAAGCATAAGTTTATTCAGCGTAGCGGTAGGTGCGCGGGCCGAAGCCGGCGGTGAGGGAGCGGCCCATGACGACAAAGGGAACGACGACGACCGCCAGGGACACGGCCCAGCGGACGAGCCAGAGCGGGCCGTTCCAGTGGACGGAGAGCGCCCAGAACGCGGCGTTGCCGAGATTGAGCAGCGCGAGCGGCACGAGGAATTTCCAGGCGAGCCGGGTCAGCTGGTCGATGCGGAGGCGGAGCAGCGTGCCGCGAACCCAGATGAAGAACACGATCATGCCGATCAGCTTCGCCATGAACCACAGGTAGGAGGGGATGAATTCGAGGAAGGGAAACGGCGCCTGCCAGCCGCCGAGGAAGAGCGTGACGCCGAGGCCGCTGAGGGCGGTGAGGCCGAAATACTCGGCCATGAAGAAGAGCGCGTATTTGAATCCGGAGTATTCGGTGAGGTGGCCGGCGATGAGTTCGCTTTCCGCTTCCGGGAGATCGAAGGGCGAGCGATTCGACTCGGCGAGCGCGGCGATCATGAAGATGACGAAGCCGGCGAAACCCCACGGGGTGAGCACGTGCCAGTGCGGGAGAAAGCCGAGCGTCCAGCCGCCCTGGGCGGCGACAATCTGCGTCGTGGAAA
>JAYVZM010000226.1:0-4703 GCA_043783345.1 Verrucomicrobiota bacterium | reverse complement strand
GGGCGCGCAGCAACTCCTTTCAACGGAGCTGCAAGCCGCAGGGGTCGCCGGGGACTGACCCATGCTACAGGCCATCGTCCAGTTTTCCCTGCGTTTCCGCGGCATCGTCCTGTCACTGGCGTGCCTGTTGCTCGCTTACGGTCTTTATGTGGCGCTGCACGCGAAGCTCGACGTGTTTCCCGATTTCGTTCCACCGCAGGTCACCGTGCAAACCGAGGCACCCGGCCTCGCCCCCGAGCAGGTGGAGATACTGGTCACGCGCCTGGTCGAGACTGCCATCAACGGCCTCGGTGATCAGGAGTCGCTCCGCTCGGAGTCCATCCAGGGCCTGAGCATCGTCACCGTGGTTTTCAAGGACGGCACCGAAATCCTCCGCGCGCGCCAGCTGCTTGCGGAAAAACTCGGTGAGCTTGCCGGAACGCTGCCCGCCGGCGTGCACGCACCGAAAATGTCGCCGCTCACCTCGGCGACCATGGACCTGCTCAAAATCGGCCTCGTCAGCGACAAACTTTCCCCGATGGAGTTGCGGACGTTCGCCGACTGGACGCTCAAGCCCCGGCTGCTCGCCGTGCCTGGGGTCGCCAAATGCAGCAGCTTCGGCGGCGACGTGCGCCAGTGGCAGGTCCAGGTTCACCCCGACCGGCTGGTCGCGCACAACCTGACCCTGGCCGACGTGCTCGACGCCGCGCGGCTGGCCAGCGGCGTGCGGGGCGCGGGCTTCATCGAGACCGCCAATCAGCGCATCGTGCTTCAGACCGAGGGCCAGTCGCTCACCGCCGAGACGCTGGGCGGCATCGTGGTGACGGTGAGCGCGGGCGGCGGGCCCGTCCGGTTGCGCGACCTGGCGACCGTGGCCGAGGGGGCCGAACCCAAGTTCGGCGACACGCTCATCATGGGCCGCGCCGGCGTGCTGATGACAATGTCGTCCCAATACGGCGCCAACACCATGGAGGTCACCCGCGGGCTCGACGCCGCGCTGGAGGAATTGCAGCCGGTCTTCGCCCGGGAGGGCATCAAGCTCTATCCGCAACTGCACCGCCCGGCGTCCTTCATCGAGGCTTCGCTGGCCAACATCGGTCATTCGCTGCTGCTCGGCGCCGCGCTCGTCGCCGTCGTGCTGTTTCTTTTCCTCGGCCACTTCCGCACGGCGTTCATCTCGCTGACCGCGATCCCGCTCTCGCTGCTCGGCGCGATCATCGTGCTGGACCGGCTGGGCGTGACGCTCAACACCATCACGCTCGGGGGCCTGGCCATCGCGCTCGGCTCGGTGGTGGACGACGCCATCATCGATGTGGAAAACATCCTGCGCCGCCTGCGGGAGAACTCGGCGCTGCCGGCGCCGCGCCCCGCGCTCCCGGTCATCCTCGATGCCTCGCTTGAGGTGCGCACGGCGATCGTCTATGCCACGTTCATCGTCGCCCTCGTCTTCCTGCCGGTGCTCACGCTCACGGGCCTGCAGGGCAGTTTCTTCGCCCCGCTGGCGCAAAGCTACATTTTCGCCATCATGACTTCGCTCGGCGTCGCGCTGACCGTCACGCCCGCGCTGACCCTGCTGGTCTTCGCGCGGGGGGCGCGGGACGCGGAGATGCCGCGTTTGCAACGGGCGCTGCGCGCGGGCTACGAGCAGATCCTGCGCTGGGTCGCCCGCCACCCGGTCGGCGTGGTCGGCACGGTGGCGTTGCTGTGCGCGCTCGCCCTGTCACGGCTGCCGTTTCTCGGCGGCGAGTTTCTGCCGGAATTCCGGGAGGGGCATTTTGTGCTGGCGGTTTCCACCGCGCCCGGCACTTCGCTGCCGGAAATGTTGCGCATCGGGAAACAGCTTTCCCGGGAGCTGCTGAAGAACGGGCACATCGCCACGGTCGAGCAGCAGATCGGCCGCGCCGAACAGGGGGAAGACCCGTGGGGGCCGCATCGCAGCGAGTTTCACGTCGAGCTCCAGCCGGGGCTGCCGGGCGAAACCCAGGCCCAGGTGGAGGAGCAAATTCGCGCCGGGCTCGCGCAAATGCCCGGCATCCAGTTTGAGGTGATGACCTTTCTCGGCGACCGCATCGGGGAGAGCATCAGCGGTGAAACCTCGCCCGTGGTGGTGAATGTCTTCGGCGACAATCTCGACGTGCTCGACAGCACGGCCCGGGAAGTGGCGCGGGCGCTGGCCACGGTGCCCGGGGCCGCCGACGTGCAGCTCAAATCGCCCCCCGGCGCCCCCCGGATCGCCGTGCGTCTGCGCCCCGGGCGTCTGACCGAGCTGGGTCTGCGCCCGGTCGAGGTTCTCGAGATGATCCAGACCGCCTATCAGGGCACGGTGGTCACGCAGCTTTATAGCGGCAACCAGGTCGCGGATGTGGCCGTGACGCTCGATGCGGCCAGCCGGGGTGACCCGGAGAATGTCGGGGCTCTGCTGCTGAGCAACGCGGCCGGCCGGCGCGTGCCGCTCAGCCAGGTGGCCGAGGTTTACCGCACGAGCGGGCGGTTTTCCATTTTGCACGAGGGGGCGCGCCGACGGCAGACGATCACGGCCAACCCCGCGGGGCGCGACGTGCAATCGTTTGTGGCCGAGGCGCGCCGCACCATTGCGCAGAAGGTGAAGCTGCCGGCGGGCATGTATGTCGAATACGCCGGGGCGGCCGAGGCGCAGGCCGCGGCCACCCGCGAACTGCTGCTGCACGCCGGCATCGCCGCCGTAGGCATCCTGCTGCTGCTCTTCGTGGTGCTCGGGCACTGGCGCAATGTTTTGCTCATGCTCGTGAATCTTCCGCTGGCGCTCGCCGGCGGTGTGCTGGCAGTGTATGTCACCGGCGTGTTTGGCGAGCCCGGGGCAGGCGCCCTGACCATGGGCGCGATGGTTGGCTTTGTGACACTCTTCGGCATCACGACGCGTAACGGCATCATGCTCATCTCCCACTACGAGCACCTCATGCGGCAGGAGGGACGGTCCTGGAACCTTGAGACCGTCATCCATGGCGCTTCCGAGCGGCTCGTTCCCATCCTGATGACGGCTTCGGTCACGGCGCTCGGCTTGCTGCCGCTGGCGTTGGGCACCGGCGAGGCGGGTCGAGAAATCGAGGGCCCGATGGCGGTGGTCATTCTCGGCGGTCTGCTTACCTCCTCGGTCTTGAATCTCCTCGTGCTGCCGACGCTCGCCCTGCACTGGTCCCCCTGGAGCCAGGTGCCGTCGGCCGGTCGGGAGTAGTGGCGGAGCATCGCCGGTGGGCGCGTCCGTCAAAGCTGGTTGTCGAACTTCAGCGGATCGTCCTTGGGGGGTTTCGCGACCTTGCCGAAGTGATAGAGGAGACCGAGGTAGACGATGCGCGCGCTGCGCCGGCGGGTGATCTCCTCCTTCAACAACGGGGTGTCGAGGAGCGAAGACTCCTTGAGGGAATTGAACACGTCGGAAACGGTCAGCACGACCGCCAGTTTTTTCCGCAGGAACTCCTGGCGCAGCCCCAGGTTGGCGACGAACGTCGGCCGGCGCGAACCTTGGGGCGTGAGCCGGGTCGAAGCATAGTTGGTGTTGAACTGCAGAAGGGTGCCTTTTGCCAGATGGAGGCTGGCCCCCAGCTTGGCGCTCCAGGAAACGTCCGACTTGCCGCCGGTGAAGCCGAGATTGGAGGCGTCGATGGTGTTGAAGTAAGTGTTGGAACTGAAGTTCACGGTCACGAGTTTGCCGAGATCGGCGGTGGCCGTGAATTCGACGCCGGTGGACCGGCTGGTCGCAAGATTCTCGTGGGTGGTGAGCAGGACGGAATTGCCGAGATCGCGCGTGACGTTGGTGAAGCCGTTGTAGAGATAGCGGTGATAGACGGTGGAGATGAAGGTCGTGTGGTCGTTCCGGAACTGATAGCCTGCCTCAAACGAGTGAATGTCCTCGGGCTTCAGCCGGGGATTGCCCGCCCGCAGGTTGAAGGGATCGCCGTATTCGGGGAACGGGTTCAGGTCTTCGCTCTCGGGCCAGTGCACCCGGTGGCTGTAGTTGAGCTGCCATTGCTGCTGCTCAGTCAGTTTGCAGGAGAGATGCAGACTGGGATAGATGCGGAAGTAATCGTTGGCGATGGTTGCGCCCGTGTCGACCAGCCGGGATTTCGTGTAAGCCAGTTCAGGACGCAGCCCGGCCAGGAACCCGAACCGGTCGAGCGTGCGGGCGTAGGTGCCGTAGAAGGCATGGATGGTTTGCCGGTAGGCGAAACGGTTGGATTTCGCCGCATCCTTGACGAACAAGCCGGTCGCGGGATCGAGGGCCGAGACCGCGAAGTCGGTGTCGAGGCGCTCGTCCGAGCGAGTGTAGCCGGCCTCCAGCTTCGAGTCGTCGCCGAGCGGGCGGACATACTCGACGATGGCCGCGGTGCCGCGGTCGGTCGGCCGGATCAAGGTGTTGTCGTAAGTGGTCGCCTGCGCGGGGGTCCGGAAGACATTCGCGCAATGATTGTCCTCCTGTTCCTTGGTGGCGGAGGACTTGAATTCGAGGTTCAGCTCGTGGTCCTCCTCCGGGAAAGTGTGCTGGTAGGTCAGGGCGAACTCCTCGCTCCGCTCAAACTCCGGATCATGCCGCGTGCGGTCGTATTCGCTCGTGATGACGCCCTGGGCGTCGCGGACCACGTTGTGATCGGTCGCGCTGCGGTTGAACGTGCGGTGGTTGTAGTTCACGGAGGCGCCGAGCTTGTTGTGCCCGTCGGGACTGTAATTGAGGCCGGTGGTGAGGATGCGGG
>JAYVZM010000225.1:0-4712 GCA_043783345.1 Verrucomicrobiota bacterium | reverse complement strand
CGGGCTGGGCCGCGCCGCCGCCCTGGCGCTCGGGCTGGCCGGGAGATTGATAGGCGTGCGACGCGGCGGGACGATTCTGCGGGGCCGGCTGGCCCTGCGCGCGGGGCGGTTGCGGGGCATGCGCCGGCCGCGAGCCATGACCGGGCCGCGGGCCGTGGCCGGAGTGTTGGCCATGCGCCGGCCGCTGGCCGTAGCTCGGCGCGGCACCTTGGTAACCCATCGCGGGCCGCGGCGGCGGGGCGTTGTAGTTGAAACCTTCGAGCTTGAGCTGCGGCACCTTCTGGCCGATGAAGCGCTCGATATCGCGGATCTCACCGAGCTGCTCGGGCGTCGTGAGCGTGAAGGCGTCGCCGACGGCCTGGGCGCGGCCGGTGCGGCCGATGCGGTGGACGTAGTCCTCGGGGTTGGCGGGAATGTCGTAGTTGATGACGTGCGAGACGCCGGCGACGTCGATGCCGCGGGCAGCGATGTCGGTGGCGACCATCACCTCGTATTTGCCCGACTTGAACCCCTCGAGGGCCTCGACGCGCTGCGACTGCGAGCGGTTGGCGTGGAGGACGGCGACGGAGTGATTGGCGGCCTTGAGCTTGCGGGCGATCTTGTCGGCGCCGTGCTTGGTGCGGGAGAAAACGAGGCAGCTCTGGAAATCGGTCTTCTCGAGAAGGGCGACGAGCAGCTCAAACTTGAGCGCGGTGCCGACGGGATAGAAGGCATGCGTGACCGACTTGTTGACCGTGCGGGCGACGCCGATCTCGATGCGCGCAGGATTGCGCAGCGCGAAGCGGGCGACTTCCTCGATCTCCGGCGGGATCGTGGCGGAGAAGAACAGGGTCTGGCGATCGCGCGGGCACATCCCGATGATTTTCTTCACGTCCTTGACGAAACCCATGTCGAGCATCCGGTCGACTTCGTCGAGGATGAGGATCTTGATGTTGTCGAGGCGGAGAGTGCGCTCCTGGAGAAAATCCATGAGGCGGCCCGGGGTGGCGACGACGATGTCGGTGCCGGCCGAGATTTCGCTGCGCTGGCGGCCGTAGCCGACGCCGCCGTGGACGACGGTGGCGCGGAGGTCGGTGAAGCGGCCGAAGTCGCGGAAGGCGGTCTCGACCTGGGCGGCGAGTTCGCGGGTGGGCTCGAGCACGAGCACGCGCGGGCCGCGGGCCTCGTGTTTGGCGAGGCGGGCGAGGACGGGGAGGGCGAAGGCGGCGGTCTTGCCCGTGCCGGTCTGGGCCGAGCCGATGAGGTCGCCGCCGCCGAGAACGACGGGGATGGCGCGCAGCTGGATGGGCGTCGGGTCGGTGTAACCCATGGCTTTCACACCGTTGAGCAGGGCGGGCGTCAGCCCGAGCTTGGAAAATGGCATAGAGGGTCATTACCCCGGGATTGGCGGGACAAAGCGAGGCAAATCCTCCCCGACCTGGATGGGCAGAATTTGGGAGCGAGCTTGCTCGCGATGGTCCTGAAATCGCGAGCAAGCTCGCTCCCGCAAATTGCAGATTTCCGAACGTTTCTACCCTTCCGCCAACCGATAACCGATGCCGGCCTCCGTCTTGAGGTGCCGGGGCGTGTGCGGGTCGGCCTCCAGTTTTTGCCGGAGGTGCGTCATGTGCACGCGGAGGTAGTGCGTGTTTCCCTCGGCGTTGGGGCCCCAGAGTTCGCGCAGAATCTGGCGGTGCGTCACCACCTTGCCCCGGTGCAACACGAGCAACTGGAACAGCGCATATTCCTTCGCCGTCAAATGCACCTCGATTCCGGCACGACGCACGCGGTGGGCCCCCTGGTCGATTTCGATGTCGCCAATCCGCACCACCGCGGGCTGGGTCGCCGTCGGTGTCCGCCGGAGCACGGCGCGCACTCGGGCCAAAAGTTCCCGGCCGCTGAACGGTTTCGTGAGATAGTCGTCCGCGCCGGCGTCGAGCGCGGCAATCTTGTCGTCCTCGCTCTCGCGCACGGACAGGACGAGCACGGGCACCCTGGACCACTCGCGCAGGCGCCGGATCACTTCGGTGCCATCGAGGTCGGGCAGGCCGAGATCGAGAATGATGCCGTCGGGCGCCTGGTGGGCGAGTTCCTGCAGGCCGAGCTGGCCGGTCTCGGCCTCGCGCACCTGATAGCCCGCGCCCTCCAGCGTCACCCGCAGCAGGCGGCGGATTTGCCGTTCGTCGTCGATGACCAGCAGGGTGGGGTTGAAAGGCGGGGCAGTCATTCAGCGGGCGCACTCTGGGGCGCGGTGTGCGGGAGGTAAATGGTGAACACGGCGCCGCCGCCGGGGTTCTCACCGACCACGATGTCGCCGCCCTGGGCCACCACGAAGCCGCGCACGATGGACAGGCCAAGGCCGAGTCCGCCCGCGCGCGCGGCGTCGCCGCGCTCGAATTTCTTGAACAGCCGCTCCCGCATCGCCAGCGGGAAGCCCGGGCCGCGGTCGGCCACGGTGAAGAACGCCCGTGTGCCGCTGCGCTCGATCCCCGCGACCAGAAACACGGGCGTGCCGGCCGGCGTGTGGCGCGTCGCGTTGAGCAGCAGGTTGGCGAGGGCCTGCTCGGTCAGGGCGAAATCGGCGCGGATCGGCGGCATGTCGTCGGGCAGGACCACCTCGAGCGGATGGCCGGCCAGTTCGTCGCGCATGCCCTCGATCGCCGCGTTCACGAGGTCGCGGGCATCGCACCAGTCGAGCCGCGGTTTCAGCGTGCCGCTCTCGAGCCGGGTCTGGTCAAGCAGGTTGCCTACAAGCCGGTTGAGCCGGCGCGCCGCGGCGCGGCCCTCGTTGACCAGCTCCGCCCGCAGTTCGGGCGCGGCGGCGGGCAGGTTTTCCAGGGTGCCCGTGATCACGGCGAGGGGAGTCCGCAATTCGTGCGAGACGCTGTCGAGCAGCACGCGGTGCAGCTTGTCGGATTCCGCGAGCAGCTTCTCCCGCGCGCCCGCCTCGCGCAGGTGCTCGCGCTCGACGATCAGTGCGAGCTGGCGGGCGAACGCCTCCAGCAGATCGCGCTGCCCCAGGGTCAGCGTGCGTTCCTCCGGCACGGCGATGCCGAGCACGCCGACGGCCTGGGCTTCGCGAACCAGCGGCAGGTAGAACGCGGCGCTGCCCGGCAGCGTGTCGGTGAACCGGCCCGCGGAGCGCCGGTTTCGGTAAACCCAATCGGCCACGCCGCGTTCCTTGCCATCGAGCGCGAACGAGCCGGCGAAGTGCGGCGTGACGGTGCCGTCGGCATCGGCGAGCAGCAGCGCGGTTTTCGCCTCGAAGAGCTCGTCCGCCTGCCGGAGCGCGGAGAAGACGGCGGCATCCAGCGTGTCGGCTTCCGCCAGCGCCCGGGTCAGTTCGAACAGTGCGGTGGCGCGCTCCTCGCGCATCCGCTCGTTGTGCGCCTGGGCGCGGATGCGGGAGGTGAGATGGCCGGTGACCAGGGCGACCACGAAATAGGTGCCGAACAGCGTGGCGTCCTCGACCTTGTTGATGGCAAACGTGAATCGGGGCGGAATGAACAGATAATTCCACGTCAGCGCGCTGAGCACGCCCGCGGCGAGCACGGGGCCGCGGCCGACGCGAAGGCTGAGTATGATGATGGCCAGCAGGTAGACCAGACCGACGGCGAGGTAGGTGTCGGCGGGCAGCAGCTGCCCGGCCAGGGTGATGGCCGCGACCACCCCGATGGCCCAGCCGTATTCCACGGGGGAGCTGCGCAGGTTTGGGCCGAGCAGCAGCAACCGGCGCTGGCCGCGGTCGGGCTCGGCCGGGACGACGTAGATGTCGATGTTGCCGCCCAGCCGCAGCAGCCGGTCCACCAGTGTGCCGCGAAGGAGGTCGAGCAGGCGCCGGGTGCGCGGCTTGCCGACGACAATCTGCGTGGCGTTCTGCTGGAGCGCCACGCGCACCAGGGCCGCTGCAATGCTGTCGTCGTGGGTGACGATTACCTCGGCGCCGAGCTCGCGGGCGAGGGCCAGGTTCTTGTCGAGCGCGCGCTGTTCCTCCGCCGGCAAGGCGACGGGGGGCTCGATGTGGACGGCGAGCCAGGGCGCACCCTGGGCCGCGGCAAGCCGGCGCGTCCATCGCACGAGCTGGGTCGAGAAGGGACTGGCGCCGATGGCGACGAGCAACCGCTCGCCGCTGCGCCAGACGGTCTGCTTGACCGAGCCGGCGCGCATCTGGCGAAGCTGCCGGTCCACGCGCTCGGCCGTGTAGCGCAACGCCAGTTCGCGCAACGCGGAGAGGTGGGAGTCCTTGAAGAAACCTTCCTGGGCCGCGGCGGCCCGCTCCCCGAGGTAGACTTTGCCCTCGCGCAGGCGTTCGAGCAGGGTCTCGGGGGTCAGGTCGACGAGCTCGAGTTCGTCGGCCAGGTCGAGCACGGAGTCGGGCACGGTTTCCTGCTGCGACGCCCCGGTGATCTGGCGGACGGCGTCGGCGCGCGACTCGACGTGCTGGATGTTGAGGGTGGTGTGGATGTCGATGCCGGCATCGAGCAGCTCGAGCACATCCTGCCAGCGTTTGGCATGGCGCGAGCCCGGGGCGTTGGTGTGGGCGAGTTCGTCCACGAGCACCAGTTTCGGCCGGCGCGTGCGCACGGCCTCGAGGTCCATCTCGGTCAACTGGGTCCCGCGATAATCGATCGTCCGGCGCGGGATCACGCTCAGGCCGCTGAGCAGCGCCTCGGTCTCGATGCGACCGTGCGTCTCGACCACACCGACGACGACATCGGTGCCGCCGGCGCGTT
>JAYVZM010000224.1:0-4716 GCA_043783345.1 Verrucomicrobiota bacterium | reverse complement strand
ATCGCTGGTGAGCACCCCAAGGCGAGGCCTGTGTTCCGATAGGCCCGCGCCGAACCGCGCGGGCTCTTTCACGCCGCGGCGCTGCCGCCGTAACGGGTGAACTCCTCGGTGACGGTCTGGCAGAGGCCGACGAAGGTCTCCTCGCCGAGCGACAGCCGCCGGCCGCGCAGGTAGGCCACGCCCCACTTGCGGCGCAGCTTGCGCTTGCCGAGCGGCAGCGATACCAGCGCGCCGGCCTCCAGCTCGGCGCGCGCCACCCACGGTGCCAGCACGCCGATGCCGAGCCCGACCTTCGCCAGCTCCTTGATCGCCTCCATGCTGCCCAGCTCGAGAAAATTCGCCAGCGGCAGATCCTCCGCCCGGAAATATTCCTGCACGAGGCGGAAGGTGTAGCTCGTCTGGTTGTAGAGAATGAGGGTCTGCGCCGCGAAATTCGCGCGCTGCATCCGTCCGGCGCGCACCCACGGATGCACCGGCGCCAGCAGGAAGCGCATCTCATCCTCAAAGAGCGGGGCGAACGCCAGCTCCTTCACGCCCGCCGGCTCCAGCATCAGCGCGACGTCGACCCGGTTTTGCTGCAACAGCTCCACCTGGTGGTCGTGGTCGCCGGGCTCGATGGAGATGACGCAGCGCGGAAAGCTTTGCTTAAACTCGCGCAGCACGTTCGGCAGGATGTATTGGCACGCGGTGGTGCTCGCGCCGATGCGCAGCCGGCCGTGGCCCCAGCGCGACAGCTCCTCGAGCCCCGCCCGGGCGACCTTCATCTCGGTGAAAATCTTGTCCACGTGTCGCAACAACTGCTCGCCGGCCTGCGTCAGCGTCACGCGCCGCCCCGCGCGCTCGAAGAGCCGGCAGCCGGCCTGCTCCTCCAGCGCCTTGATGGCGTGGCTGATCGCGCTCTGCGTCAGATGCAGCTCGTGCGCGGCCTGCGTGAAACTGCCCAGACGCGCGAGCGCGGCGAAGGCGAGCAATTGGCGGGTGTCGAAGACTTTGGCTTTCATGGTGTCGCGGCCGGCGCGGGACGCGAATGAACGCGACTCATGCCAGCCATGAATTCTTTGAAGAGCAGTAATCAGGCCAACGGGCCCGGCTGGCATGGCACGGGCTTTTATCCCGCCAAGTCCATGACCACCACCGTCCAGTCCGCCGCCATCGCCTCGCACTCCCTGCGCCTGGGCTTTCTGGCGCTGACCGACGCCGCGCCCCTCGTCGCGGCCCAGGAGCTCGGGCTTTTCGCCCACCACGGATTGCGGGTGCAGCTCAACCGGGAGGCCGGCTGGGCCACCATCCGGGACAAGATCATTTTCGGCGAGCTCGACGCCGCGCCCGCGCCCGCGCCCATGCTCTGGGCCGTGCAGCTCGGCCTCGACTGCGCGCCCGCCGCGGTCTGCACGGGCCTCGTGCTGAACCTGCACGGCAACGCCATCACGCTGTCCAACCGGCTCCGCGCGGCCGGGGTCCACGATGCCGCCACGCTCCGCAGCGAGGCCCTCCGGCGCCGCGGGGAAAACAAGCTCACCTTCGGCGTCGTCTTCCCTTTTTCCGCCCATCACCTCCAGCTCTGCCAGTGGCTCCGGGCCGCCGGGCTGGATCTCGAGCGGGACGTGCACCTCGCCATCGTGCCGCCGGCCCAGATGTTCCGCAACCTCGCCGCTGGCACGCTTGACGGCTATTGCGCGGGCGAACCGTGGGGTTCGCTCGCCGTCCAGCAAAACGAGGGCTGGTGCCCGGCTTGGAGCGCCGCGCTGGCGCCCGGGCATGTCGAAAAAATCCTGATGGTCCGCGAGGATTTCGCCCAACGCCGCGCGACCGAGCATGCCGCGCTCATCGCGGCCCTGGCCGCCGCTGCCAGCTGGTGCGACGAACCGCATCACCGCGCCCAGCTCGCGGAAATGCTGGCCTCCCCGCTGTATTTGAATCTGCCCGCCCGGACGATTGCCCCAGCGCTGCTCGGCCGCTTCGCCTGCGGCCACGGCCGCGTCGAGAGCGTGCCGGATTTCCATGTCTTCAGCCGCGGTGACGCGAGTGCCCCTACCCCTGCCCGCGCCAGCTCCCTTCAGGCTGAACTCGTTGCCGCCGGCCTTGTGCCGCGCGCGCGCGCCGACTCCAGTTTACCCCGCCGTCTCTTTCGCGAGGACTTGTATCGCGAAGCCATCGTCAAACTCGACCCACATGCACCAACCCACACCAAGCTCCACGGCGGGGCGCTCGTCCCCGCTTAGCCGCCGGCAATTCCTCTCCCGCAGCGCCACCCTGGCCGGCACCGCCGCGCTCTGGGCCGCGCTCGGCAACAAAAGCCGGGCCGCCACCGCCGGCTCCGTCTCCGAAGCCCCCGAGGTCGCCGACCTGAACTTCGGCATGATCGCGCTCACCGACTGCTCGCCCATCGTCATCGCGCACGAGAAGGGTTTTTTTAAGAAATACGGCATCAACTCGAAGGTGACCAAGGGCGCCAACTGGGCCGCCATCCGCGACAATCTCTCCACCGGCTCCATCCAGGCCACGCACATGCTCCTCGGCATGCCGCTCGCCTCGACCATGGGCCTCGCCGGCTCGCCCAAGAAGCCGATGGTCATCCCGTGGATCCTCAACCGCAACGGCCAGGCCATCACGCTCAAGGCCGAATGGAAGGGCAAGGTCGGTGCCGACCCCAAGGCCCTCAAGCCCTTCGCCGATCAGGCCAACAAGCTCGGCGAACCGCTCACCTTCGCCCAGACCTTTCCGCCCGGCACCCACGCGATGTGGATCCGCTACTACCTCGCCGCCGGCGGCATCAATCCCGACAAGGATGTCACCCTCATCACCGTCCCGCCCCCGCAGATGGTCGCCAACATGAAGATCGGCAAGATGGACGGCTATTGCGTGGGCGAACCCTGGAACGCCCGCGCCATCGCCGACGGCATCGGCTTCACGTCCGTCACCACGCAGGACCTGTGGAAGGACCACCCCGAAAAGGTCTGCGCCTTCACCGAAGAATTCGCCGAGAAAAACCCGAAGACCGTCAAGGCCGTCCTCAAGGCCCTGCACGAGGCCAGCGTCTGGCTCGACAACCTGGACAACCGCCCCGAGCAGTGCGACATCGTCTCCAAGGCCACCTACATCAACTGCCAGAAGGAAATCATCCTCGGCCGCCTCCAGGGCAAATTGGACTACGGTGACGGTCGCACGATACAGGACGAATTTTACATGCATTACAGCAAGCGGAACTGCAACTACCCGCAGGCCAAGTATGCCAAGTGGTTCCTCTCCCAATACCGTCGCTGGGGCATGGTCACCGGGGCGCCCGACTACGAAGGCGTCGCTAAACGCGTCATGCGCGCCGACCTCTACGAGGAGGCCATGAAGGAAATCGGTTACGCCCATGGCGGCGTCGAGAACACGCCCGAGACGCTGTTCGACGGCATCACCTTCGACCCGGCCAACCCCGAGGCCTACGCCACAGGCTTCGCGGTCAAAAACCTGAAAGGTTGAGCCATCTGACTGCGAATCACGCGAATCCACCCGAATGAACACCTCCCGCATCCCCGCCTTTATTCGCGTCCATTCGCGTGATTCGCGGGCCACTGCTTCATGAAAAACTTCAAACTCGACTGGCTCATCCTGCCGCTCGCCGGCTTCGGCATCGTCCTCGCACTCTGGGCCGTCTCCAGCGACACGTGGGCGCCGAATCTTCCTTCGCCGTTGAAGACCTGGCAGGCCAGCCGTGAATACATCCTCGAGCCCTTCGCCAAGCGTGGCGAGATGGACCAGGGCATCCTCCGCTTCACTTGGTATTCGCTCGTGCTCGTGGCGCAAGGCTACGGCATCGCGCTCTTGGTCGGCACGCCCATCGGGTTCTGCCTCGGGTTGTCGAAGACCTTCACCAAAACCTTCGACCCGATCATCCAGATCCTGCGCCCGGTGTCGCCGCTCGCCTGGCTCCCGCTCGGGCTCGTGCTGTTCATGAGCGCCGGCAAGGAGGCCGGCACCTACGGCGCCCTCTTCACCATCGCCATCTGCGCCATGTGGCCGACCGTGCTCAACACCGCCGTCGGCGTGCGCGCCGTGCCGCAGGATTTCCTCAACGTCGGCCGCGTGCTCAAGCTCTCCCGCTGGAAGACCCTCACCAAAATCCTCATCCCGGCGACCCTGCCCTACATGTTCACCGGCTTCCGGCTGTCGCTCGGCATCGCGTGGCTCGCCATCGTCGCCGCCGAGATGCTCACCGGCCGGCCCGGCGCGGGCGGTTTCCTCTGGCAGGAATACAACGCGCTCATCTACGAGCACATCATTCTCTCGATCATCACCATCGGGCTCGTGGGCTTCGTGCTCGACCGGCTGATGAGCGTGCTCGAACGCAGGTTCAAATCGATCTGAACCCTTTTATTAATGATTAATGAATTACGAATAATGATTTCGGGCCGTTCGCCGGGTGGCGTTGAATATGCGGCTCAGTTGCTCGGCTTCATCGCGCAAAGGACCAAGCTTGGCTACGGGCAGCAGCTTCACCCGGCCGGCAAGCTCGATCCAAAATCCTGTCTCGTCGGCTTCCTCGAGGACGATCGTGATCTTGTTCACGAAGTCCGCCCGGGACTTGTTGCGCAACGCCGCACGGTAGTTGGCGGCCACCGAAGTGCCACTGCGAGCCACCTGCTTTGCCACCGTCTGACCGGCAACGGTCTTGGGCAGGCGATCCACCATGAGCAACACGCGTTCCGCAAACTTCATGGTCCGTTC
>JAYVZM010000223.1:0-11620 GCA_043783345.1 Verrucomicrobiota bacterium | reverse complement strand
CCGGAGGAAGGTGCCCAATTGCCCCAGGTGGGCAACCTGCGCTTCGGCCGGCCGGCCGTAGCCGCCAGCACCAATGCCTCGTTCGGCTTTGGCAGCTCCAACAGCGTGACGAAAACCTACACCCTCACCTTCCCGGTCACGCCCACGTCGCGGAGCGCCATCACCATCCCCGCCTTCGACATCAAAACCGACAAGGGCGTCGTGCATGTCAAGGTCGCCACCTATACGGTGGGCGATGCCACGGCCGGCAGCTCCGGCACAGCCGACGATATCGCCTCGGCCAAACTCACCACGTCCAAAGACACCTTCTGGGCCGGCGAAGTTTTTCCCGTCGTCTACAACCTGAACGTGGGACGAGGCTACTTTCACTCCCTCGCCACCAACGTCGACTGGCAGCCGGCGCCTTTGCTGGCAGAGGAATGGACCAAGCCCGATCCAAGCGAGGCCCTCGTCCGGGGCGAGCGACGCGTGATCTCCACCCAATCGACCCGCGCCTACGCCAAGCAGCCGGGCACCCACACGACCAAGCCCGCCACCCAGATGGTAAACCTGATGGTCGGGACCGCCGGGTTCGGGATCTTCTCCACGCGCACCGTCGAACAGCGCCAGATCGATACGAACCCCCTCGAGCTGACCATCAAGCCCCTGCCGCCCGCGCCGGCGAATTTTTCCGGCGCGGTGGGCGAATTTGCCTTCACCTCCAAGGTCATTCCCACCACGGCCGCCGTCGGCGAACCGGTGACCTGGACCCTCGAGCTGAGCGGCACCGGCAACTGGCCCGACCTCTCCGGCCTGCCGCAACGCGATGTCTCCAACGACTTCCAAATCGTGCAGCCGAAATCCAAACGCACGATGAAGGATGGTTCTCTTTTCGAGGGCACGCTCAGCGAGGATGTCGTCCTCGTGCCCACCAAGCCCGGCGCCTACCGCCTCGCCCCCGTCCGCTTCACCTACTTCGACACCAAATCGGGCAGCTACAAAACGGTCGCCAGCGAGCCCGTCACCGTGACCGTCACGGCCAGCTCGCAATCTGCGCCCGCCCCGGTCGGCGCGCCGGTGCAATTCTCGCTCAACCCCCCGTTCTCATCGGCGCCGGCTGCGCCGGTCCTGCCGGCGGCCGTGCCGCCCGTGCCGCCGGAGAATCTGCCGCGCGATCCGCTGACCGGACCCGCGCGGGGCTTCGCGCCCCTTCCCCTGCGCACGCTGGCCCTCGCCTGCCTTCTGTCCTCCGTCCTCTGTGTTCTGCTCGTCTGGCTGGTGCTCGCCGCGCTGCGCTCCCGGCAAAACGATCCGCAACGGCTCCGCCGCGAGGCCCGTGCCCGGCTGGCCGCCACTCTGAAGGAATTCGGGGACTCCTCGCTGCCCGCTACTCGCTACTCGCTGCTTCGCCAGTGGCAGCAGCACACCGCCGCGCTCTGGGAAGTGCCGCACGCCGCCCCGGGAACGCCCCTGGTGCATTTCTATGTCGGTGCCCAGGCCAAGGCCGCCGCCTCCGACTGGGCCCGGCTCTGGTCCGAGGCCGACCGGGCATTGCACAGCCGCGAACAAGCCCTGCCCACGGACTGGCCCTCCCGCGCCGAAAGCGCGCTGCAGGTCGTGCGCGTGCCCCGCTGGCCGCCGTTCTCGCTTTTCGCCGGCCGCAACCTGCTGCCGTTTTTGGGAATGACTGAAGAACTGAACGCGGAAGGACTGAATCGGGTCATTCGGGCCGGTGTCTGGCTTGCGCTCCTTTTCAGTCTTTCAGCCCTTCAGCCTTCAGCCTTTGGCGCGGAGCCGGCCATCGACGCTTACAAACGCGGTGATTTCGCCACGGCGGAACGCACCTGGCAAACCGCCCTCACCGCCGCGCCGTCCGACTGGACCGCGCGGCACAATCTCGGACTCGCCCTTGCCCAGCAGGACCGCTGGGCCGAGGCGACAGCCCACTGGACCGGCGCCTTCCTGCTCAACGCCCGGGCCGACGCCACGCGCTGGGACCTCGCGCTCGGGCTGCAGCGCTCCGGCATGGCGCCGGTGGAGCTGGTCGAACTCTCGCGCGGCGAAGGCCGCTTCAAGCTCGTCCGCCTGGCCACGCCGGGCGAATGGCAGCTCGGGCTTCTGATCGCCGCGCTGCTGCTCGCCGCCGCGCTCATCCTGCTGCTGCTCCAAGGTTACAGGCGCATCGGCGCGTGGGGCAAGCCGGTGGCGCTGACCACCAGCCTCCTCGCCGTGCTGCTCGCCGCCGCCGCCACGCTGAGCCTGCACGCCTACGGCCCGCTCGCGAATCCCGAGGCCGCGCTGGTGTGGCGGCCCTCCACGCTGCGCAGCATCCCGACCGACGCCGACGCGGCGCAAAAATCCTCGCCCCTTTCCGCCGGCTCTATCGCCGTCGCCGAGAAAACCTTCCTGAGCTGGACCAAACTGAGCTTCGCCAGCGGCCAGACCGGCTGGGCCCGCACGGAGGATTTGATCAGCCTGTATCGGTAGCATCCCACCGGCCTGCCTTGTCAGCTATCCCGCCGGCTCTTTCTGCGAGTCAGCCTGGCAAGGATGCACGTGCGCCAATCGCTTGACTCAAGTCCACCCGTGCATCGCTTCGGCAACACCGGGCTTGCGTCAAAATCTCTTGCGCTATGAACTTCCCTCCGACCGAAGTTTGTGCAGACATTGTCTCCGGCCCCTTGGTTATCTCCCCTGCTGTATTTGCGTGCTCCAGCTTTCCAACATGAAAACGCCAACACCCTCCCTCTGTGGTATCCTGCTAACGATTGCCTGCCTTCTCCCCGGCTGTGCAACTGAATCGAGCCGGGCGGTGGAAACGCCCCAGGTTCAAGCGGCCGCCCGACCTTACAGTGGCCCGAAGAGTGTCATGGCTGTCGGGAAATTCGACAATCGCTCAAGCTTCATGCGCGGCATCTTTTCCGATGGCGTGGATCGCTTGGGTGGCCAGGCCAAGACCATTCTGATCACCCATCTCCAGCAAACCGGCCGGTTTTCCGTGGTGGATCGGGAAAACCTGGAGGAAATCAAACGCGAGGCGGCACTCAAGGGAGTGGCGCAGCAGTTG
Source organism: Verrucomicrobiota bacterium (assembly GCA_043783345.1). GTDB lineage: Bacteria > Verrucomicrobiota > Verrucomicrobiia > Opitutales > Opitutaceae > Lacunisphaera. The sequence continues at coordinate 8,574 of JAYVZM010000223.1, read as the reverse complement.
AAAGGCGCTGATTATGCCCTCACCGGCGACATCACCGAATTCGGCCGCAAAGAAGTGGGAGACCAACAGCTCTTCGGAATCATGGGGTCGGGAAAACAACAGATCGCCTACGCCAAAGTGAGTCTTTACGTGGTCGACGTGGTGACTTCTGAAGTCGTCTATTCCGTTCAAGGGGCCGGCGAGTATAAATTGAGCAGTCGCGAGGTGCTGGGCTTCGGCGGCACGTCCAGTTACGATGCCACCCTGAACGGCAAGGTTCTTGATCTGGCGATCCGCGAGGCCATGGACGCCTTGGTCAATGGTCTCGAAAGCGGCAAGTGGACCCCCACCAAGTAAAGCCCATGAAATCGTCGCTCTGGCTGGGGCTCGCTGTTTTGCTGTTATCCGGGTGTCAGACGGTCCGGCCCCTGTATTATTGGGGGAATTATGAGAATCTGCTCTACCTGAGCTACGCCAAGCCCGACAAGGCCGCGCTCCAAGTGCAACTGGAGAAACTGGAGGAAGACGTGAACAAGTCAGCCGCCACGAGTTCTGCCGCCCATCCCGGGCTGCATGCGCAACTGGGTTACGTCTATTTTCAGCTGGGCCGGGTGGACGACGCAGCCAGGGAATTTGAAAGGGAAAAGACTCTTTTCCCCGAATCGACCCCATTCATGGACCGCATGATCGCGAAGGCAAAAGGAGCCCCGACAAAATGAGAGCCCGCTTTCTACCCTTTATCGCATCCCTGGCCCTGTTGGCCGGATGCACCACGGTCGCGCCGAAAGACTACACTGCGTTTCACCGGAGCAATCCGCGTTCCATTCTGGTTCTGCCTCCCGCCAACAATTCCACCGAGGTGCTGGCGTCCTACAGTCTGCTCACCACGATGACGCGCCCGCTGGCGGAACTGGGTTTCTATGTTGTGCCCGTGGCGATGGTCGACGCATTCCTCAAGGAAAACGGGATGGCCCTGCCGGCGGAGATGCACCAGGCGCCGCTCGGCAAGCTGCATGAGGTTTTCGGCGCTGACGCCGTGCTCTACGTGACCGTCGAACAATACGGTTCAAAATATCAGCTGTTTGCGAGCAACGCGATCGTGTATGCCAACGCCCGACTGTTAGACGCACGAACTGGCGCCCAGCTTTGGGAGGGTCGGGTTCAAGCCGTCTATAGCGGCCAGTCCGGACTGATTGAGGCCCTGGTCACGCAGGTGCTCAACAAGCTGGTGGACCAGGCGCATCAAGTCGCAACCATGGCTTCCTATCAGTTGCTGACCACTCCGGGCCAAGGTCTGCCCAAGGGGCCCAGACACCCCGAATATGGCAAGGAAGCGCCGACCAAGTAGGAGTGTCTGGGTTTGTCGCGAGTAGCCGCTCCTACAATGAACGAGACTACCCGCCATCACTTCGTCTGAAACCACTTGGCGTCGCCGGGCTGGGGACTCCAGTTTTCAATCAGGGGGAATATCTCCTCCACCGTCCGGGCCACCGCGTATTTGCCGCGGATGGTGTCGTGCATGAATTTCTCCCGCACGATGCGGTCGCAGAGCCGCAGGAGATCGTCGTAGTAGCCGTCCTGGTTGAAAATGACCACGGGCTTCCGCAGGACCTCGAGGTGTGAGAGGGTGAGGATCTCCAGCAGTTCCTCCAGCGTGCCCCAGCCGCCGGGCAGGGCGAGGAAGGCGTCGGCCCGCGTTTCCATGATCATCTTCCGCTCGCGCATCGTGAGCACGGAGATGAGCTCGTCCGCCTCGGTGAACTCCAGCTCGCGTTCCTTCATGAACTCGGGAATCACGCCGATCACGCGGCCGGCGCCGGACTTCACTCCGCGGGCCAGGGCGCCCATGAGGCCGGTCTTGCCGCCGCCGTAGACCAGCGTCCATTGCCGCCGCGCCATCTCCACCCCCAGCTCGGTCGCCGCCGCGTAATACTTGGGCTCGAGCCGGTCGCTGGAGGAACAATAGACACAGAGGGACTTCATGGGTTTTTTGAAACCACGGATTGCCCGGATTGGCACGGATATATTTCTGCCGTCGCCTTGGGGTTCATCCGTGGTCATCAGTGTAATCCGTGGTCAAAACCTCTTCCACCCTCTACTGCGGCCGGCTCGCCCCGTCGCCCACGGGCCTGCTCCACCTGGGGCACGCCCGGACCTTCTGGATCGCGCAGGAGCGGGCGCGCGCCGCGGGCGGATCCGTGCTGCTGCGCAACGACGATCTCGACGCGGCGCGCTGCCGGCCGGAGTTCGTCACCGCCATGCTGGAGGATATGTCATGGTTCGGCCTGCGCTGGGAGGAACCGATGATTTCACAGAGGGGGCGCATCCCGCTCTACCGGGCGGCCCTCGCGCGGCTGCATGGCGCCGGCGTGATCTATCCGTGCTCGTGCACCCGGCGCGATGTCCAGCAGGCCGCGACCGCTCCCCATGAGACCGGCCCCACTTTCGCCGATGAGCCCCTCTACCCGGGAACCTGCCGGCCCGAAAACCTGCCTCCCGACTCCTCCCTCCTCACTCATCACTCGCCGGGCCAAGGGGACGGCGTGAACTGGCGGTTCCGCGTGCCGGACGGGACCGAACTGGTTTTCAACGACCTGGGCCTGGGCCGGCAAAGCGCCGTGGCCGGACGGGAGTTCGGCGACTTCCTCGTGTGGCGGAAGGACGACCTGCCCAGCTACCAGCTCGCCTGCGTGGTGGACGACGCGGCCATGAGCATCACTGAAGTCGTGCGCGGCGCGGATCTGGTCATGTCCACCTTCCGCCAGCTTTTGCTTTATCGGGCGCTCGGGCTGGCCGAGCCGGCGTTCTATCACTGTCCGCTGGTCACGGATGAGCGCGGCGTGCGCTTGGCCAAGCGCCACGATGCCCTCGCGCTGCGCACCCTGCGCGAGCAGGGCCGGACCCCGGAGCAGCTCCGCGCGGAGTGGGTTGGCCTGTAGGAGCCTGCTTGCAGGCGATGGCTCGTCGAATCGCCTGCAAGCAGGCTCCTACATCGACCCCAGTCAATGGATCAAGGCATTCCGCCACATTGCGGGCAGGATCGCCTGGGTGCCGATGAGGTAGTTGCGATAATAAAGCCAGAAGATGAGCAGACCGAGCATGAGGAGGAACGACGCCTCGCCGACGCTGCCCGCGTTGGAGCGGCTCGTGCGGCGCAGGGTCTGCACCACCCAGATGAGACCGGGCGCGATGGCGAAGGCCACCAGCGAAGCGCCGCCCAGCACGAAACCCATGATGAAAAGCGTGCGCAGCAGGCCGTCCTCGATAAGGCGCGCCTTGTAGGCGATGATCTCGTTGCAGAGATTCAACAGGAGCAGGCAGCACGGGAGCACGTAGTAGCGTTCGAGGGCGGCGGTGGTTCGCATGGGTGAGGGAAAAGTGAGAGTGAGAGTGAAAGAGGGCAACCGCCGCCCGTGCCAAGCTTGATTTCCCGCCACTTTCACGTTCCCTTTCACTCTCACTTTCACTTCTGCCCCATGGCGACCTACGTTTATGAGACCATTCCCCAACGTCCGGGAGAAAACCCGCGGCGGTTTGAGCGGGTGCAGGGCATGAAGGAGGCCCCCCTGCAGCGGCATCCCGACACGGGCGAACTCGTCCGGCGCGTCGTCATCGGTGGCTTCGGCTTGATGGGCGTGGGGGGAAAAACTCCCGCTGCGGCCCCGGCCGCGCCCTGCAGTCCCGGCTGTGCCTGCCATAGCGGCCCACGGGTCCCGCAGCCCTGAATTCCACCATTATGTCCGACCTCAAAACAGCCTACACCGATCCGTCCGCCGCCAAGGGCAACGCGGTCAATTACAACGCGCCCGATCTCACCCGGCACCCGCCGCGGAGTCCGCGCACCCGCCTCGGCGGCTATGTCCACCTGCCCCGTTTGATCGACAAGGCGCGGGCCGTCGTGGCCGGCACCAACGGCGACTTCCATTACAATTGCCCGATCGACCAGCGCTTCCTGGCCTATACCGGACTCAACCCCGACACCCTGTTCGCCGAAATCAAGGCGGGCAAAAGCGACAGCGAGATCCTCGCTTACGTCACGGCCAACAGTCAGCCCAAGCGCCACGCCGCGGAGATCGCCGCCTGGTCGAACTGGTTCGAGCAACTGACCCCGACCCCACCGGACACCCGCGCCTTCTTCAACGACATCCACCGCAAGAACGCCGCCCATCGCGACGACATCGCCACCTGGTTCGACTGGCTGGAACTTGACGACTACGTGACCTTCGGCGGCAAGCCGTGACGATATTTTCGATTTTGGATTCTCGATTTTCGATTGGCGACGCGCTCCGGTGCGCCGCTTTTTTTGTTTGCACAAGGTCGGACCCACATCGCCGGGTCATTCTGAGCACAGCGAAGAATCCATAAGGATCAACGACTGGCCAACTGGATCCTTCGCTACGCTCAGGATGACAGGTAGCGGTTGCCACCGCATTCAATCGAAAATCGAGAATCCAAAAATCGAAAATCCTACAGCTCGGTATACTTGTCGGCGCGACCGCGCGCCTTCTCGACCGGATACTTCTTCGCGTTCGCGGCCATCTTGATCTCGATGGCCGCGGCCAGGTCGATGCCGCAGATGTTGGCGAACTCGAGGGCGTAGATGACCACGTCGGCGATCTCGGCCTCGATAGCGGGCCGCTTCTTCGGGTCGCGCGCGACGTCGAGCGAAGCCTTCGACTCGGCCCAGAGAAAATGCTCCATGAGCTCGCCTGACTCCGCGGCGAGTGCCATGCTGAGGTTTTTCGGCGAGTGGAACTGCTCCCATTCGCGCTCGTGCACAAAAGCCAGCACCCGCTGGCGCAGTTCCTCCACGGTCGTCTTTGCATCGGTCATAGGTTTCATCGGCCCAAAGTCTGGCAGCTGGCAACTGGTTGCGCAAGCGTGACGCCCAGCCACCTGGCCCGCACAGTTGCCTGCATTTGGCGGGGGCCGGTGACACGTCATAGCCAGAAAATTTTGTTGGCGGATGGCACAAGGTGTGCACTTTGCAGGACGTAGATCAAATCATGGCAACGACGCATCCAGTCCAGCACCGCGCGGATGGCACTTCGCTTACGAAGGCCGCCCGACAGATGTGCTGCATCCAGCTGAAGCGTCAGCATCACGCCGTTTGGTCTATTAAATCCACCGGCCAGGGCTGCCTCCGCTGATCAAACCGTAAACCGGTTTAACTTTCAGCTCCCAGGAGTCCCGGCGGTATCACCCCGACGAGAAAGGAACCATCATGCATACCATCATCCATCGCCTCAATCACAGTCGTTTTCCCAACGCGGAGCCGAAGCAGGCTTTCCGTTCGCCGCACTATGACTGCATGGACCTCTCCGCCGCGCTGAAACTCGTCATCTACGTGCCCGGCGTCGACGCCAGCGGCGTGGAAATCACGACGCAGGGGCCCGACCTCTTTGTGACCGCCCGCAAGACCCACCACGTCCGCGCCAACTGGCAGGCGTTGCACCTTGAAACCGTGCAACGGGACTACCAGCTCAAGCTGCGGCTCGGGGTGGGCTTCGACTACGAAGCCTTGCAGGCCTCGGTCGACCGGGGCGTGCTCACCATCGCGTTGCCGAAAAAGCGCCTGACCGCCGCCAGCGCGCCGCTGCCACAACGCCAGGTGGCCTAGCCCGGATGAGCAGGGCGCGCGTCAAGATCTGACGCGCACCCCAACTTTTCCCACATCGCTGGAACCAAATCGATCCATCCGGGTTCTAAAGTTAAGAAAAACATCGGCCCTGACCCGGCCGCACCAAAAAAACACCATGACCTACTTCCCGCACAACACCCTCAAACGCCTCGCGGTCACTCCCGCGTCCGCGTTTGCGCCCGTGCGGCCGGCGTTCATGCGCGACATCCTCTGGAACCGGCCCATCTTCAAGGCGCCCGCCTTGCCCATTCCGCGTGTCGTGCCGGATCCCCTGCCCTTTACGGCCGTGCGCATCACCCGGCGTTAGAGGCGCCGAGCGCTTCTCCGTTGTAGGAGCCTGCTTGCAGGCGATTCGAGACTCACACCAACAGGCAGCATCCTGAATCGCCTGCAAGCAGGCTCCTACAACGGACCTCTCGAAACCAACCGGCCGCCCCTCACTTCTCCGGCACGAGCCAGGCGCCCTGCGCCGCGGCCCCGGCATCGACCTTGAGCAGCCCGGCCAGCGCCGGCAGCACGCCGCGGATTTCCCGGTCGACCTGCCAGGGCGGATTGAGGACCAACAGCCCGCACCCCTTCATGCGGAGCAGCGAACTGGCGCCCGCGATGTTGAGTTCGGCAAAAAACGCCGGCACGGCCAGCTCGCGCACCGCATACTGGAACTCGTCCGCCCGCGCGCGCTCGGTGAGCGGATACCACACCGCGCACACCGCGCCGGGCAAACGCCGCAGCGCCTCGCCCAAGCCGCGCCGGACGGCCGTGAACTCGGCCTTGCTCTCGAACGGCGGATCGATGAGCACCAGCGCGCGTTTTTCCGGCGGGGGCAGCAGGGCCTTTAGTCCGGCGTAGCCGTCGATGGCCTGCACCGTCACCCGCGACTCGCGGGCGAAATCGAAGTCCAGCGCCTCCGCCTCGTCCGGCCGCAGCTCGCACAACGCCATGCGGTCCTGGGGCCGGAGCAGCAGTTTCGCCACCCACGGCGACCCCGGGTAGAATTGCAGCGGTGGGCCCGCGAGCTCGCTCGCGCCTGTTATTGCGCCATTGCGATCGTTGAAACGCCGCACGAGCGCCAGGTAATCCTGAAGCACCGCCGGCAGTTCCGTCGCGCCCCAGAGGCGGCCGATGCCGGCCGGATGTTCGGGCTCCCGGGAACGGCCATCCGGCAGGACCGAGGGCACCGACAGATCATATCCGCCGCGCCCGGCATGCGTATCGAGATAAAGAAAGCCCTTCTCCTTGCGCTGCATCGCGCGGATGAGCTGCAGCAGCAGGACATGCTTGAAAACGTCGGCGTAGTTGCCCGCGTGATAGTGGTGGCGGTAGTTCAATGGAGGGGAAAAGTGAAAGTGAAGGTGTGGAAGGGGGTCGAGCTTAGGCAAAGCGGAAAGTCGCCTTTGTCACTTTCACCCTCACCCTCACCTTCACTCCTGACCCACCGGCACCTTGACGACCGTCTTGCGCACCAGCACCGGCTTGGCGACTGCATGGGACATGTGTCCGTCCACCGGAAAAAACACCATGATCTCGCCGTTCCGCGCGCGCAGCACCGAGGTGTCAGTGTAGTCGCGGTATTTGATCAGGTCGCGTTCGGCGTCGTAAGGCACGTCCAAGGTCAGCCGTGCCCGGTCGGCAATCTCCATCGATTCCTCGCCCTCCAGCACCGCCTGCACGTCGATGTATTTCCGGTGCGTTTCAAAAAACACGTCGCTCCGCGGCTTGGCGAGGTAGGCGGCGTCGATCGCAAACATGCCGTCGCCCAATTCCACGCGCACCGACTCACCCGCCGGAAGGGCGGAAATCCGGTTCCGCTCGGCGGAGCCGGGCTGGAGCAATTTTTCCACGTAATAGAGCGCCTTCTGCAAATTGGGCTTGCTCGCGGTTTGCGCGCGGACAGTGTTGAGAGATCCAAAAATCGCCATGATCCTGCCTAGCTATAGGATGCGCAGGTCCACACGCAAGCCGCGAAGCCGCAACCTGCACGGGATGCGCGCCGGCCTGTGCCTCTAATAATGTGTCAACCGCTTCCAGCGTCCATATTTTTGCATTAAAAGCCTTGAGCCATCGCTCCCAAAGTGATTTCAAACTGCCATGCTCCAGCGGAGAAATCACCACGCACTGCTCGCAGCTTTGTTCTCGCTAGTAAATTTAGTGACCCTGCATGCCGATCCTCCGGTGGTTTGGAATGGCCAAAGCGCCACCTCCAATGCGGCCACCGGTGCCAACTGGGTGGGTGGCAGCGCGCCAACCGGCACTGGCTCGGAGGACGTCTCGTTTGGCGACATCACCACCGGCCCGGAAGCGAATTCGCCTTCACAAACTGTAGTAATCGGAAGCCCACTGGCACTCAGAGATTTGTTTTTCACCGGTGGCACCAACCGGCCGACCTACACATTTACCGGCACTGGCTCCCCCACTCTCAGCCTCACTGGCAGTGTCGACGTTTCGGCCGGCACCAATGTTACTTTCGCCTCAAGTCTCAATCTGGAGCTGTCCAACCTTTATCCGACCATTGAAATCGCTGAAGGGGTCACATTCACGGTAAACAGCAAGATAAGTGAAAATTCCATGCTGGATGGCAATGCCGCCGTCGACAAGCAGGGCGCAGGCACATTGGTTCTGACCGGAGCAAACGATTTCCATGGCGGACTAACTCTCAGCGCCGGCAAACTGCTGCTCGGCCGTTCCTCGACCCCAGGTGTCGGAAATACCACGGCAAACGGCCCGGTCGGCACCGGCACCCTTAAACTTCTCAGCACTACCACCCTTGGTCTGGCCGACAGCAGCAGCTACATTCTCCATAACGAAATCGAACTCGATTGTTCCGAAGGCACCGTGACGATCGATACCGGGTCAGGTGCCCTCTCTCTTGTTGGCCAGATCACCGGCAGCGCCAGCTTGAGCAAGATTGGCTCCGGCACTCTGACCCTGTCCAATGCTGACAGTGACTTCGAGGG